>JBFXGF010000133.1:0-4475 GCA_050178275.1 Thermoplasmata archaeon
ACTCGAAGGTCCTGACCCTGCCCCCGAGGAGCGTGTACACGTACTTCGGCTGCCTGATCTCGCAGCCCCTGAGCTTCAGCAGGTCCATCTCCCTGACCCTCCTCCCAGTGGAGGAGTTCAGTGAGAGGTAGACCACGCCGTCCCCCAGATAGTCCAGGAGCGGGTCCGGGGTCTCGAGCACGTACACGATGTTCGTCCCGCACCCCTCGACCAAGTCCCTCTGGAGCGCGTTGATCAACTTTGACGGTTGCAGGCCGTACTTCTCAGCGAGCGCGTCTATGCTGTCAATGATTATGAGCGTCCTCTCCGGGAGGGCCCTGTCGACGACGTCGTAGGCCATCTCTATCTCAGGCATCATGGACCCCACGGTGACGGTGATCTCGCCCTCGCCGGTCTGTTCCGCGGCGGACTCCTCGCCGCCGGCCTCGATGTTCCCCTCCAGCCTCTGCAGCTCCTTCCTCGGGGCCTTGACCTTCTCGTTCTTGAGCTCGCCCTTGATCGCCGCGAGCCCGAGCAGTATCTTCTCGACCTGCATCTCGGAGTCGGCCTTCTTCTTCATCTTCTTCCGGGCCTTCAGTATCTCCCCCTCCTTGACCTTGTCAAGGAGCCACGGGAACTGGTTGAACAGGGACTGGTCGGAGACCCTGGTGGACATGTAGTAGCTCTGCTGGACCTGGGCCAGCTCCTCGATCATCTGGAGCGCGAGGGTCGTCTTGCCCGTGCCCGCCATGCCCCTGATTATCAGCGAGTGCCCGCCGGGGCTCGACAGGAACGTGATTATCTCCCTCGGGAATGCAGCCGTGCCAGTCCGTTCCGTCTCTGCCATCTTGCTCAACTCCTGCTGTACATCATACGATCAGAGGGGGCTCAACGCTCCTTGGGGGCGAACAGGCCGCCCGAGAGCGCCTCCTCCTCCTCTTCCTCGATCAGCTTGATCTCCTTCCACTCCCCTCCGAAGTCCTTGGTCTCGCCGGTCACCATCTGGAACCTGACCCTGAGCTTCCCGCCTTCGAAGAAGATGTAGGCGTTCTTCAGCTGCGACTGATAGAGCACGATCCTCTTGCCCTGCTGCGTGAGCGCCCTCTCCACGCCTTTGAGGAGGCCCACCTTCTCGAGCGCGTGTATCCTCCGGTAGCACGCGGCTATCGGGATGGCCAGCTTCGCGCTCAGCTCAAGCGCGTGCTTCGGCCTCCTGGCGCACGCGACCAGGATTTTGGCCGCATACGTGTCCATTATCAGCCGTGACGCCTCGATAGGATCCAAGAGATGGCCTCCGCACTGGAGCTGGCCACGGCGCCGTCTGTCGACGGCGGCATTCGGGGGGGTCTTCCGCAGCCAATCAATCTCAGTTCTGAGAGGTTGAATACACGTCTGGCGTTTAATACTCTTTCGCAGTAGGGTAAGGAAACATATTATGGCACGTGAGGCCCTCACGGTCGGACGTGGTCCCACACGGCCCGGAGGGGCTCCCGTGAAAGGCAAGAAGTGCAAGTGCGGATACGCGACACTGTCCAAGAAGCCCAGGTGTCCCAGGTGCGGCAAGGTCTCATCCGAAGCCGAGTGGAAGGACGCGGGCATGGTGCTGTCCGCGGCCAAGCTCAGGAAGATACCCGACGGCTTCAACGTCCCGATGACGCTGACGGTGGTCGAGGTCGACGGGAAAGGACCGAAAGTGGCCTGCTGGAGCGAGGACGAGCTCGCCCCGGGGGACCCGGTCGTAGTGGTCGACATGGGCGGGGCGTACCTCTGCGAGAGGCAGGCGCCCAAGGCCAAGTAGCCTCACAGCGCGATCGGGGAGAACTCGGCCAGCGAGAACTGCGGCCCCAGCGCGGCCACCTTCTCCTTGAGGGCGGCCTGGAGCTCCGGCCCGGCCTTCTTTCCCGACCCCCTCACGTCTACGACAAGCTCCGAGGTCATCTTCTCGTAGTAGACGAGCACGTTCGTCCAGCCGGAGAGGACGTTTATCGACATGTCCCCCAGGACCTTCATGACCTCGTATATCGCCCCTGGCCTGTCGGGCAGATCGATCCTGACCCTGTGCAGGTGGGAGTCGTCGTTCAGGAACGCCACTGACAGTATCCACGACTCGGGCTCGGCGACGAACATGACCGGCCCCGAGTCCTTGCCCAGGAAGTTGACATAGGCCTGTGGCAGCTCGAAGACGCCTCCGGATATGGTGCTGGCCTTCTTCTCGGTCTTCCTCAGGGCCATCGTCTTCACCTTGTCGCTGCCCGGCACCGCGCCCCTCGTGTACCTGGTGGCCAGGTCCGAGTGCTCGACGCTGAGGCGGTCGACCATGCTCAGGGCCGGGTCCCTCGACGCCTTCGCGTCCTCGAACTCCCTCTTGAGCGTGGACGAGTCGCCGAAGAACGACAGGTCGACGAGCATCTCCCAGGCCATGACGACGTTCGGGACCGAGCTGACGGTCTCCGAGTTGAGGATGTCGATGTTCCTGGTCTTCAGGAACTGCGCGGCCTGGGCGAGCGCGCCCGGCTCGTCCCTGACATGTATCGTCACGTAGGCTATCTCCCGGTAGTTCTCCGGCCCGAACGGGGAGAGCACTATCTCGAAAGTGCCCTTGCCCTCGGCCTCGTACCTGAACATGGAGCTGAACACCTCGCTGCCGTCCACCAGACCGAGCGGGTTGCCGATCTTGGGGCTTATCTTGATCTTGCCAGACTCCATCCGTCCGAAGTCCACGAGAGTCATCTTAATCTCCTCTCCTGTCGGATAGGCGAATCACTGAGATAAAGATGTTGAACTTCAACTCATGGCTTAGGCGAGAAAATGTACAATGTTGGCACTCGCCTCTTGAGCCCGGTCCAGTAGCCACATCCCCTGCACCTGTACCCGCGCGTGACCGTCCCGCCGTATACGGTCAGGTTCCGTATCTTGTCCATGCGGCCGCCGCACACGGGGCACATGCCCGCGGATGTCCTCTCCCCGGACTCCCTGGCCCTCGTCTCGATGGTCACGAGCCCGCTGGCGAGCGCGAGGCGCCGTATCCTCGGCTCGCTCACGGAATAGTCGGGGTCGTGCCTGTGGAGCTCCCTCATGACGAGCTCGGCGAACTTCCTCTGGGAGCTGATGATCCCGTGCCTCCGGAGGGCGTCCTTGATAGCGTCGAGGATCTCCGTGTCCGAAGGCTTTCTGTACACCATCGGGCACGAATCATCATCCGTTTACAGATACCTTTCCATGGACGGGCCTAAACTCGCCGGAATCGTTAGTCAGAAAGCATTTTATCGTCGCAACGGTTAACCGCGAGACCAGTGAGAGGCATGCGAGCGAAAGTAATCATTATGGGGGCCGCGGGAAGGGACTTTCAGAACTTCAACGTCTACTTCCGGGACAACGCCAACTACGAGGTCGTCGCGTTCACGGCGACGCAGATACCGAACATAGAGGGAAGAAAGTACCCGGCGAGCCTCGCGGGCAAGCTGTACCCCATGGGTATAGACATCCACCCCGAGAAGGACCTGGTCGCCCTCATAAAGAAGCACAATGTCGAGCAGGTCGTGTTCGCGTACTCGGACATAGCCCATGTCGACGTGATGCACAAGGCATCCATCGTCAACGCGGCGGGGGCGGACTTCAGGCTCATGGGCGCGAACCAGACCGCCATAAAGTCCAAGGTGCCCGTGATCGCCGTGTGCGCGGTCAGGACCGGCTCGGGCAAGAGCCAGACCACAAGGGCGATCGCGACCATGCTGAGGGCCAAGGGCCGCAAGGTCGTCGCGATCAGGCACCCGATGCCCTACGGGGACCTGGCGAAGCAGGCGGTGCAGAGGTTCGCGACGTACGAGGACCTCGACAAGCACGAGTGCACGATCGAGGAGAGGGAGGAGTACGAGCCCCACATAGACAAGGGCATCATAGTGTACGCGGGCGTGGACTACGAGAAGATACTGAGGCAGGCCGAGCAGGAGGCCGACGTCATCCTCTGGGACGGGGGGAACAACGACACGCCGTTCTACGTGCCCGACCTCCACATAGTCGTCGCGGACCCGCACAGGGCGGAGCACGGCAGGCTGTACCACCCGGGCGAGACCAACATGCGGATGGCGGACGTGATCATTATCAACAAGGTCGACACGGCCGACCCGAAGAACGTCGAGCTGTGCAAGCAGATCGCCACTGAGCTGAACCCGAGGGCGAAACTGATACTGGCAGACTCGCCTGTGACCGTTGAGGACCCGAAGGCGATCGAGGGCAAGAAGGTGCTCGTGATCGAGGACGGGCCGACCGTCACCCATGGCGAGATGACCTTCGGCGCTGGGATGATCGCGGCCAAGAACTCGGGCGCGAGGGAGATCATCGACCCGAGGCCGTTCGCGGTCAACTCGATCAAGGCGACCTTCGAGAAGTACAAGCACCTGGAGAAGGTCCTGCCCGCGATGGGCTACGGCGACCAACAGGTGAAGGACCTGCAGGAGACCATCAACAGGGCCGAGTGCGACGCGGTCGTCTCGGGC
>JBFXGF010000134.1:0-4449 GCA_050178275.1 Thermoplasmata archaeon
AGCAAATTAAATCACCTGAGTCCCCATAATCTGGTACTGTACTTAAACCTTTCCGGGTCGGTCGGCCCGGCCCACGGACCTGCTGGCACACCCCTGCCGCCGCCCCCTGCCGACCGCGGCGCGGTCCGCCCCGAGGGCGTACGTGGGCGCGACCCCACGACTTGTTATCACAGATGAGACCGAGACCGCAAAGGTATTTCACCACTCTCCCCGATGCGGGTGGTGCAGCCCACTCCCTCTCTTGTGCGAAGGGCGGGCCCTGGGCTGGTTAAGGGCATGGTGCGGGAATGAGCGCGGTAGCGAGTAGCCAGAAGGACATCGGACCCACCGACATCGACCTCGCCAACTACGCGAGGGCCTATGTTAACGCTTACATGGGCGCCGTCCAGAGTGAGAGCCCGGAGCACCCGCCAGTGTTCTTCAGGAACCACCCGTACTCGATCGAGGCCTGCTTCATGCCGAACGAGAGCTTCTGCCTCCTTTTCGAGAAGTCGGACAGGCCCACCATCTCGGTCACGAGCCAGGACTGGGACCACGTGATGGGCAGGGTCATGTCGGGCGTGTCGTACCTAGCGACGGTGTACCCGCACGAGGGCTATTCGGTGGACGACGCGGTCGCCAAGGGCCGGCGCGACGCCATAAGGGACATACGCGCCATGGAGAGCTCGGACATGGCCGAGGCCGCCCGCCAGCTCGAGAAGGTCATCGCGGAGCTCGGGAACATGGGGGACTGGACGAAGAACCCCGTGAAGATGGCCGAGACTGTCTTGGCAAGGCTGGAACCGGTCAAGCGCGCCATACAGAGGAGCGGGCCGACACAGGACATGCTGGCGATGGTCGACGGCATGAGGCGCCAGAACGTCAGCCAGCCGACTCCCTCAGGGCTCGGCCTGTCGGACCTGCAGGCGATAGAGGCGACCTCCGCGTTGATGTCGGAGGTCTCGCTCATGCTCAAGGACGTGAAGACTCAGGGCGAGAAGCTGGAGTCCATCGAGGAGCAGCTGAAGGCGGAGCTTCACGAGTTCAAGAAGGAGCTCGACAAGAAGGTCGTGAAGGGCCTCGGGGTCATACTCGCGACCACGGACAGGAAGATAGACAAGGCAGTGTCGTCGTCCCAGACCCCTGCGAGGGACATGCGTCTCCAGGCAGCTGTGTCCGGCCTCGCGGATGACATATCCGCCCTGAAGAAGGCGGTGGAGGCGCTCGAGGCGCCCAAGGAGGAGCCGGAGGACGACCTCCCGGAGAGGTTCGAGGACCTGGTGAGGGAGGTCGCGGCCGTCAAGTCGATGGCTGAGGGCATCGAGATACCCGAACTGCCCAAGCTGCCGCCGGACCTCAGCCCGAACGTGGAGGCCATAACCAACGACCTGGCCAAGGTGTCCGTAAGGATCAAGCGGATAGAGGACTACCTGGCGGCGTTCTCGGCGGCCTTGAAGCACCCCTAGGGCAGGCCCTTCGTCCCCACCTAGATGTGGACGGTCATGTCTTCCTTTATCCTGTCCAGTATCAGATACGTGTTGCTGCGCTCGACATCGTCGATCTTGATGAACGAGTCCACGATGTCCTTCAGCTCCTCCCTCGAGGACGCCCTGAGCAGCACCGCGAAGTCGATGTTCCCCAACAGGAAGTAGGTCGCCCAGACCCCGGGGATCTTCGATATCTTCTCGCCTATCTTCCTGGAGTAGTCAGGTCCGTACCGTCCAGTGATGAGCGATATCGCCAGTATCTCCTTGCCCACCTTCATGGGGTTGACGCACGCCTTGAACCCGGTGATTACGCCCTCCTCGATGAGCCGGTTCACCCTGTAGTGGACGGTCGACGAGGAGAGGCCAGTCTTCTCACCTATCTTCTTCAGGCTGATGTTGCAGTCCTCTTGAAGCATTTTCAAGATGATCTTGTCGCTCTTGTCCAATGAGACCGGGTTCGATTTGTCCAAACGAGGTGCCTCCCCCAAAACGTTCGAAAAGGTAACATGAAAGTGGGATAGATAACGCTTTCGGAAAGGGCGCATCGAACGGAACGATAATCGAACCGTTCGGAAGTCTCATCAGATGGGCGTTGTACAGAGTTGTCCATCAGGCCCCGGGGGTCCCACGTCACAGGAACGCGCCTATCGTCGGCTGGTCCAGCATGTCCATGTCGAAGAAGACGATGCCCTCCTTCAGGTCATCCCCGTCGAGGGAGGTCGCCCCGCGCAGCCCGGCCAGGAAGGACGAGCGCCACCACAGGTCCACGGCCGTGTGCCCGAGCGCGCCCAGGTACGCCTGGGCGAAGTTGTACGAGTAGTCCTCGAGGTCAAGGAGGTGGGCCGCATGCCCGACGAAACAATCCCTGCCGTTGACGATCCTGAGGTATCCCTCGAGGGCCTTCCTTCCAGAGTCGGCCATGGGCAGCAGGGGCACATCGCCAGGGGCGGTCTTCGAACGCTCCTCCGTCCTCCCGTCCTCGTGGAGGACGTAGCCGGTGATCCCGTCCGCGCGCAGCTTGAAGATCCTCCACGTGAGCCCCTCGTCGACGTAGACAGGGAGGTAGCTCAGGTCAGGTAGGTCGAACAGCTCCGTCCCCAGGGACATCCCGAGCTCGTGTATGTCCGCCTCGGGCTCCGAGCCCCTAGCCCTCCTCGCGATGTCCTGTGGGGACGAGTTCTGTCTGGTGTTCCCCGACTCCGCGTATGTGAGTATCCTGCTGAGCCCGAGCTCGTCCGTGAGGTCTCCCATGAGCGCGTCGGCGGCAACCCTCAGGGAAGGCACCGACTGCGCCACCTTCGCGTCCCTCGTGTTGTCCGTGAACTCGCGGAACACCTTCCCCGACTCCGCCAGCTCCTCGCGGAGCCGTCCCTCCCCGATGCGCGCCAGGAGCGTCCGCCCGGTCGCCTCCAGGTCCTCGCCGGGGAGTCCCATGCCCCTGCATGACAAGTTCGCGTTGACCTGGACCCTCCATCCAGCGAACACGCTGAGAGGGAACGCCCGACAGTAATGAGGGCGCCGGTCGTAGATGGAGCACCTCTTGCCCCTCAGGAAGTGGCACGCGCCGTGCTCCCCCTGGAGCTTGATCGCGGCCCCCTCCACGTCCGGTGATATGTGCTTGTCGGCGATGCCGCTCGCGAGCGCGGGGTCGCCCCTGAACGCGCGCTCCTCCTCGGGGAGCAGTTCCGGCTGGCACAGGCAGCAGAGCGCGCACCCGTCCACGCACGTGTAAGTCAGGCCTCCGAGCTCCGACAGGTCGGGCCCCCGCGCGTCATCTGTCCTGAGCGACAACGTCCCGTCCCCTGAGCTCCCCGGCCAGTTCCTCGTCCCTCATCACAAGCTCCCCACGGACGATGACCGCCCTGGGGAACACGGCCGGCATGCCCTCGTACGCGGTCCAGCCGCACTTCGAGTACATGTCGTCCGCCCTGATGTCCCGCCCGGCCATGAAGTCCATGACCACCAGGTCCGCGTCGTATCCGATTTCTATCCTGCCCTTCTTGATCCCGAAGATCTCCCCTGGCCTCTCGCAGAGGGCCTTGACGACGGTCGCCAGCGCCAGGTGCTTGTCCCTCACGTGCTGGAGCATGATGGGGAACATCGTCTCGACCCCTGGCATGCCACTGGGCGCGAAGTCGAAATCCTCCTTCTTCTCGTCGACCGTGTGCGGGGCGTGGTCCGAGGCCATCGTGTCGAACTTGCCCTGCTTGAAAGCGAGGAACAGCGCCTGCCTGTCCGTCCTGGCCCTCAGGGGCGGGTTGACCTTCCCGAAGGTCCCGAGCGCCTTGTCGCGGTCTAGGAGCACATGGTGCGGCGTCACCTCCGAGGTGATGTTCGGCTGGCCATGCACGAGCGGCAGGGACTCCTTCGCCGAGACATGGCATATGTGCACTCGGCAGCCCTCCCCCGCCCTGGCGATCTTCCGTATCGCGCTCGCCTCGCACTCGTTCGGCCTGTTCCTGAGATGGTCCATGAGCCCCTTCGCGGCCTCCCTGCGCCGGACCGTCTCGTCCTCGGCGTGCACGGAGAGGACCTTCCCTGACCTGGCCACGTCCGCGAGCTCTCTCTGGACGGACGCGAGCGACGGTACCAGCAGGTTCCCGGTCGTGCCGGCCATGTACAGCTTGAAGCCGACCGCTCTCTCCGCGAGAGAGGCTATGTCGACACCCGGCTGCACCGCCGCGAACAGGCCGAAGTCGATCAGGGACTTCGAGGCCGCCACCGCCGCCTTCTCGCGCAGGGCGGAGACGGTCGTCGTCGGGGGCACCGTGTTGGGCATGTCGAGCACGCAGCTCACGCCCCCGTGCAACGCCGCCAGTGACCCGGTTCCGAAATCCTCCTTGTGCGTCATGCCGGGCTCTCTGTAGTGGACATGGGAATCGATGGCCGCCGGGAGTATCTTCTTGCTCCCGAAGTCGAGGCGCCTGTCCCCCTCGAGGTTCCTGGCGATGGCGACCACCCTGCCTCCGTCCACGCCGATGCA
>JBFXGF010000135.1:0-4409 GCA_050178275.1 Thermoplasmata archaeon
GTTTCTCAAGCCGCGCGTCGATACCTCTCCCATGGCGGCGCGCTCCCCCACGGGCGAGAACGACTTCACGGAGGACGAGCGACGTTTCCTGGCTGGCCTGAGGAGGACCTCTGGCCGCACATGCAGGCAGTGCAAGTGGCTGTCCATGCGAGGCCAGCAGAGGGGATGCTTCCCCGAGGGGAGGTACAGGAAGTTCCTCTCCGCCGCGGAGTACGACTCTGGCTGCGAGCTGTTCGCGCCTCGAGAGTGAGTGAAGACATCCCTGACGCGGCAAGGACAGAGGGTATGCGGGGACGGGGTCCGCGTCAGACCCATTTGTCCGATGGCAGTGTTTGTTCCGACGAGTGACGCGCGCTGAACACCAGGAACGCCGTCAAGGTCAGGGGTATCATCGGGAGGCTCGCCATCACGAACAGGAAGTCCATCTCGAGTCCTGCCAGGTGAAGCACTGGGCCCATGACGGTCATCTCGAGCAAGAACCCCGTCACGGATATCCTCGTCGCCTTCGACACTGGCTTGCCCGTCCTGGACAGGAGGACCAGTCCTGTCAGGCCAGTGCACAGCAGTGTGATTACGAAGGCGATCCCCACTGAAGTGTCGTTGCCCCCGGTCGCGCCCGCGAGGACGAGGACATTGACCGGCACGGCCAGCAGGATGAACGCCCCCCCGCTCTTGCCCGAGAACGGGACCCGGCTCAGGATGACCGCCGCCAGAAATGCCGCGTTGGCGGCTATGACCGGGAAGTGAAACCTGAGAGGGTACTCCACTTTCACATAGACGCTGAGGATGGCAAACACGCCCACCATGACGAGCAGGACCGCCACAATGAGTCTTGTGGCATCGCGCCTCGCAGGTGCCTCCCGTCGCCCCCTGGACCTCATCCAAACTGGCAAACCCTCGCGCCCCATAGTCTCGACCTACCCAGCGCTTAGACCGCGGTATCACGCAATAAGGATGTCGGTGGGAACCCGCCGCGCGGACGCCCTCGGACCGGAGGGAGGTGCAGGGGCGCGGATTCGAACCGCGGAACCACTTCTGGACAAGGTCCTAAGCCTTGCGCCGTTGGCCGGTCTTGGCTACCCCTGCGTTTGGCTCGCTGCGTGACGCATCATCCGGGCCGTATAATAAGAAATCGCAGGCCTGCGCTCACCGGGGATGGACGGCATCGGGGACATTTGATGACGCGATCTCCTGGAGGAGGTCTCTCACGATCGTCGCCGCGATCTCGCGCTTGGCGGGGAACGAGCGCACCTTCACGCGGACAGCTACGACATCATCCCCGCCGGTGAGCCTCAGCCGACCCGCGTAGGCCTCCTGCTTGTCCAGTCTGAGGAACACCTGGCACGCGTCGTCCATCCTGGTGTCCAGCGTGGACTCGACCCCAGCGAGCTCGTCAGGGTCCATCCTCCTCAGCATGTCGAGTATCCGCGCCTCGTCGTCGAGGGACGACTCTTGGATCTCGATCGCGTTCCCGTGATGCCCTTCGGTCCTCGACCGTTCGACGGGCGAGTCCCCCACCACGGTCCTCAGCGCCTGCTCTACCCTCGCGACGTCCTCCGTCGCGTGGCATATCGCCCTGGCGTGCATGGACGACAGTCTTCTGGACACGATGACTCAATGGCCCGGCTGCTATGTAAAACCGCACGTTCCGGGATTGGGCGGGCCGTGCCAGGCCGTGTCATCGCAGGCACCGTACCTGTAGGTGGGAGAATACTTAATACGTATAACACGCTAACAACGAAAACGGTGTCCCCTGTGATGGAGGTCAGGTTTCACGGGCGAGGTGGCCAGGGTGTGGTCGTGGCGTCCGAGGTCCTGGCGAGAGCGGCGTTCCGAATGGGCTTCGAAGTTTCTTCTTTCCCGTTCTTCGGAGTCGAGCGCAGAGGCGCTCCGGTGACGGCGTTCGCCAGAATAGACAAGAAGCCGATTAGGAACAAGTCGAGCATATACGAGCCCGACTACGTCGTCGTCCTGGACTCATCGCTTCTGAAGGGCGTCGACGTCCTGGATGGGCTCAAGCCAGGTGGCACGGTGCTCATCAACTATCCCGAGGGCCGCGCCCCGCCCGGGCTGCAACCGTCATTCAAGTATTACACGCTGGACGCCAACGCGATAGCCGCCGCGCACGGCATCGGCTCGAAGGTGGCGCCCATCGTGAACACGTCGATCATGGGCGGCTTCGCGAGGATATGCGACTGGGTCTCCCTGGACGCGATGCTCGAGACGATCAGGGCGGTAGCCCCCGTGAAGAAGGAGGAGAACGTGGCCGCGGCCCGTGAGGCGTACGAGAAGACCAAGGAGGTCGTCACGTGACTAAGAGCTACGAGGAGATACCCCTGACCCCGATATCCGATTCCCCGAGCACGATGAACATGACAGGCCTCTGGAGGGCTTTCAGGCCGGTGGTCGACATATCGCGCTGCAAGAAGTGCACCCTGTGCTGGAAGTTCTGTCCGGACGCCGCCATCACGCTCGTGGACGGTGTCCCAGTCATCGACCTGAAGTACTGCAAGGGCTGCGGGATATGCGCCCAGGAGTGCTCTGCCGAGTGCATCGAGATGGTGCCGGAGGGAGCAGAATGAGGATGGTCATGACGGGCAACTACGCCTCGGCATACGGGGCCAAGGTGTCCAAGCCAGAGGTCGTGGCCGCGTACCCGATAACCCCTCAGACGTCCATCGTCGAGAAGCTGGCGGACTTCGTCTCGTCGGGCGAGTTGAAGGCCAAGTACATCCCGGTCGAGAGCGAGCACAGCGCCATGGCGGCGTGTATCGCCGCCGAGACCGCGGGCGCCAGGACGTACACGGCGACGAGCTCTCACGGCCTGACGCTCATGCACGAGGTCCTCATGTGGGCCTCCGCGGCGCGCCTGCCGATCGTGATGACGAATGTCAGCAGGGCCATGGCGCCCCCGTGGAGCGTCTGGGCGGACCACATGGACTCGGTGGCGCAGCGCGACACGGGCTGGCTGCAGTTCTTCTGCGAGGGCAACCAGGAGGTGCTGGACACCATCATCATGGCCTATAAGGTGTGCGAGAGCCGGAACGTGATGCTCCCGGCGATGGTCATAGAGGACGCTTTCATACTGTCGCATACGTCCGAGCCCGTCGACGTCCCCGACCAGGAGCTGGTCGACTCGTTCCTGCCCCCATACAACCCCGAGCTCAAGATAGAGCCCGGCAAGGCGAGAGGGTTCGGGTCGCTCGTGCGCCCGGACCAGTACATGGAATTCCGATACAAGATGATGCAGGCCATGACGGATGCCCACGACAGGTTCCTCAGGGTCGAGAAGGAGTTCAAGCAGGTGTTCGGCAGGGAATACGGCGGGCTCCTGGACCTCTACAGGTGTGAGGACGCGGAGGTCGTTCTCGTCGCCGCCGGGTCCGTGGCGTCGACCGCGAAGGACGTCGTCGACGCGATGCGGGAGAAAGGCCAGCCCGTGGGGCTCGCCAGGCTCAGGTCGTTCAGACCGTTCCCGCACGAGGAGTTCAGGGCGCTCGCGGCCAAGGTGTCGGGCATCGGTGTGCTCGACAGGTCGTACACCTTCGGCGCGGCCGGCGCATTCTACACCGAGATCAAGGCGTCGCTGTATTCGTGCCACAAGAGGCCCGTCATGAAGAACTACATCGCGGGCCTCGGGGGCAGGGACGTCACCCCGAAGATACTGGAGAAGATCTTCGATGACATCCAGCTCACGACCAAGCGTGGCGGCGGGGACGAGGTCGAATGGGTCGATGTCGCCGGCCTTCCCAGGAGGTGGCGCTGATGGCGAAGACCACGATACCCGAGGAAGAGTTCGCGTACCCCGGCAGCACCGGCTGCCCGGGATGCGGGGCGAACCTCGTCATGAGGTACCTGCTGAAAGGCCTTGGCGATAGGACCGTGCTGTCGATACCCGCGTGCTGCTGGGCCGTCATGCCAGGCTACTGGCCTAGCAACTGTCTCAAGGTGCCCATACTGTACACGGCCTTCGAGGCGACCGGGGCCGGCATATCGGGCCTCAGGGCGGCCTTCGACGCCAAAGGCATCCAGGACGTGACCGTCGTCGGCTTCGCCGGCGACGGCGGCACGGTGGACATCGGCCTGCAGGCGCTGTCCGGCGCCGCCGAGCGGCAGACGGACGCGATATACGTCATGTACGACAACGAGGCGTACATGAACACCGGGATACAGAGGAGCGGCGCGACCCCTTGGGGCGCGTGGACCACGACGACCCCCGTGGGCAGCAGCCAGAGCTTCAAGCGCGAGCCTAAGAAGGATATCATGGCGATCATGCAGGCGCACGGCATACCGTACGCCGCGACTTTGTCCGTGGCCCACCCCGAGGACTTCGTCAAGAAGGCCCAGAAGGCCAAGGCCGCGAAGGGCCTGAGGTTCATGCACGCGTTCTCACCCTGCCCTCCAGGCTG
>JBFXGF010000136.1:0-4364 GCA_050178275.1 Thermoplasmata archaeon
CCGCCCACGGCGACCACAAGCCCGATGCTCGCCAACGCCCACCAGAAGGCGCTCAACCTCGCGGTGAACGCGAAGGTCGCGCACGAGGAGACGATCAAGCTGATGCTCGCGAAGGCGACCGCCGAGATGCTCTCGCTCGCGTCCCAGGTGCCTTCGGCCCTGGACGACGAGCTCAAGGGCGCCCTGAGCGCGGCCCCGAAGGGCCCTGAGCAGAAGAAGGGCGGCGAGGGCGAGAAGGAAGGCAAGAAAGAGGAGAAGAAGGAAGAGAAGGTCTCCGAGGATGAGGCTGCGGCCGGCCTCGGGGCACTGTTCGGATAATCGATCGTGAAGGAGGCAGAAAAATGGAGTATGTGTACAGCGCGATGGTCCTGCACGCGGCGAAGAAGCCGGTGACGGAAGAGGGCATAACGAAGGTACTGAAGGCCGCCGGAGTCGAGGCGGACGCGGCCAGGGTCAAGGCCCTCACGGCAGCCCTGGATGGCGTCAACATAGACGAGGCGATCGCGACCGCGGTCGCAGCGCCTGTCGCGGCGGCACCTGCAGCGGCTGGACCAGCTGAGAAGAAGGATGAGAAGAAGGAAGAGAAGAAAGAGGAGAAGGGCGTCTCCGAGGCAGAGGCTGCGGCCGGTCTCAGTGCGCTCTTCGGCTGAGACTCCACACTTCGTCTCAAACCTCTTATTCAGATTCCGTCCTCGGACGTCGGGACCCCCGGGTCCCGCCAAGCCGAGAGCGCACCGTGAGCATCAGCTCTGTTCGAGCATCCTGCTCACTTCTTTCTCGAACATGCTCGCGAGCTCGTGCCCTATCTCCTTGCGCATGTCCGCGGGCACGAGGGCTATCCCCAGCTTCGCGCCGCACTTGCCGATCATGAGCAGCGCGTAGGCCTCCCGGACCTTCGCCTCCATGAGCGACTCCACGGCACGCTTGAACTCCTGTTTCAGTTCCGGGTCCGACTCCAACTTCTCGCGCACGTGCCTCTTAACCTCGTCCCTGACGAGGTCCTGAACCGCCTCGACCATGAGGGTCTCCGACTTCAGCATGGTCTTGGTGCTCTTGAGCACCGCGCTGACGATATCCTCCTCAGATGTCGTGTTCTCACCCGCCCTTCGACGTGGTTGTGACCATAAAACCGTTTCCTTCCGGTGGGCGCGGGGCCCCCGTTCCTTAAAATACGGTTAAGTCGATGGCGAACCCGACCCCAAGGATGAGCGGCATGTGGGACACCATCGGTAAGAGCGTATTCAAGGACCAACGCACGCTGTCGTTCGACTACGTGCCTCCCAGGCTGGTCCACAGGGAGGGGCAGATGAAGCGCCTGGTGATGCTCTTCAGGACCGTGGTCGAGGAGGACGGCGCGCAGAACGCGGTCCTGACGGGCAGCGTCGGCACGGGCAAGACCGCCACGGCGAAGCGCTTCTGCATAGACCTCAAGGAGTTCGCGGAGAAGAAGCATAAGGCGGTCGACTGGACGATCGTGAACTGCAGGCAGAGGAACAGCGAGTCCGCGGTCGTCCTGCAGATGGTGAACCACTTCCAGCCCAACTTCCCCGACAGGGGCTTCTCCATCACCGAGATGCTCAGGATACTGAGGAAGGACCTGGAGAAGCGCAAGCTCCACCTCGTGGTCGTGCTCGACGAGGCGGACGTGCTGCTCAAGAAGGCAGGCCCAGACATCATCTACAAGCTCACGAGGTTCGGCGAGGAGAAGTTGGACGCGAGGCCGCTCGTGTCCCTCGTGCTGGTCTCGCAGAAGAACGTGTTCGACATGCTGGACGCGGCCTCCACGAGCACGTTCAAGCGCACGAACCTGATAGAGTTCGGGAAGTACACGGTCGAGGAGCTCAGGGACATAGTCGCCCAGAGGGCGGAGCTGGCGCTCCAGGATGGTGGCATCGAGGACGGGGCGCTCGACCTCATAGCCGAGGTCTCCTCGGAATGGGGGGACGCGCGGTTCGCGATAGAGATACTTGAGAAGGCGGGCATGCTCGCGGACGAGGAGAACGCCGGGAGGATCGGGGTCGAGCATGTCCGGGGGGCCAAGGCGGAGGCGTACAGCTCCGTCACCGAGTCGAAGCTGTCCGGGCTCGACCTTCACCAGAAGCTCGCGCTGTTGGGGATCGCGCGGGCGTCCAAGGGAAAAGCCTACATAACCACCAAGGACGCCGAGTCAGCGTACGCGGTCGCGTGCGAGGAGCGCGACGAAAAGCCTAGGGCGCACACGGCGTTCTGGGGGCTCATGAAGGACCTCGACACCCTAGGTGTCGTGAGCGCGAGGAAGAGCGGCCCCGGGATATCGGGGAAGACGACCGTGATCACGCTGCTAGACATAACCGCGAAGGCGCTCGAGCAGAAGGTAATGCAACTGCTTGATTAACCCGATTGAACGATGTTAATCGCATTTAGTGCCAGTAGTGATAATGTTTTTATACGTCAGCATCCGTCAAGAACACCACGGAGGAGAAGGACATCGGTTCTGACGACAAGGGAGTTGTAGACGCGATCCGTCCCGAGGAAGGCATGTGCTACGTCGTTAGGGAGCGCAAGCCATTCCTGTCGTACAAGCTCTTCGAGAACTCGACCAACGACGGGGCTCCAGGCCTGTGCGTCACCAGGCAGTACCCCGACAAGATACGCGACTCCTTCGACCTCGGCGACACGAGGATCATGTGGCTCAGCCACACGCCCGGGAAGGACCACCACAACCCGACGAGCATAGGCACGCTCGCGACGATCATATCATCGTTCATCGAGCGCTACGAGAAGTGCGTCGTGATCATAGACGGGCTGGAGTACCTCGTCATCAACAACGGCTTCCAGCAGGTCCTCAGGTTCGTGGAGCACATCAACGAGCAGGTGATGCAGAGCAAATCCACCGTCCTGATACCGATAAGCCCCAACGCCTTCAGCGAGAAGGAACTGGCGCTGCTCGAGAGGAACGTCGAGGTCATAGAGGCCCCGGCGGTCAGCGTCGGCCTCGAGAAGGACATGATGAAGCTCATCGACCAGTACCGGTGAGCGGCCGCGGCCGGGATTATCTCCCCAAGGCTTTTGCACAACTTGTCCGATTAGCCCTGCATGAACGCGACCCCTCTCAACGACGAGCACAAAAGGCTCGGGGCCAAGATGGTCTGGTTCGCCGGGTGGGACATGCCCATCCAGTACACTTCAATCATGGACGAGCACATGACGGTCAGGAACGCCTGCGGGGCGTTCGACGTGTCCCACATGGGGGACTTCATCATAAGGGGCCCCGGGGCGGGGGACGTCATCGACCTGCTGATGACGAACGACGTCCGGAACGCGCCTGTCGGCCGGTGCGTCTACTCGCACCTGCTGGACGACCATGGCAAGATACTCGACGACACCATCGCGACCCCTCTCGGGAAGGACGAGTACTTCATGGTCCCGAACGCGGCCACGACCTCCAAGATGAGGAAGTGGGTCGAGAGCCACCTGGACGGGCCCGAGCTCGTTGACATGTCCCCGGACCTCGCGGCGATAGCCGTGCAGGGCCCCAAGGCGAAGGACGTTGTCGCGAGGCTGACATCGGCGGACCTGGCCCCCATCAAGTTCTTCTGGGCTGGCTTCGCGAGACTGGACGGCATCGGGACGAAGGGTTCGAGCCCCAAGACGGACCTGCTGAAGGGCAGGAGGCCGGCGAACGGCCCGGGGGACGGGATAATGGCCTACCTCTCCAGGACCGGTTACACGGGCGAGGACGGGTTCGAGATCATATGCGAGAACGCGGACGCGCGCGATGTCTGGACCGCGGTGCTCGAGAAGGGCAAGGACCTGGGCCTCAGGCCCATAGGCCTCGGCGCGAGGGACACCCTCAGGCTCGAGAAGGCGCTCCTGCTATCGGGGACGGACTTCGACGGCTCGCAGACGAGCGTCCAGACGGGACCGTCCTGGGTCGTCGACTGGAAGCACCGGTTCATCGGCAGGGATGCCCTGGACGCGCAGAGGGCGTCCAAGACTTACGACAAGCTGGTGTGCGTCGCCGCGAAGGACAAGGGCATACCCAGGCACGGGTACGACATCGTCAAGGACGGCGCCAAGGTCGGCACGGTCACGAGCGGGACGCTCTCGCCCGTGCTCAAGAAGGGCATCGCCATGGGCTACGTGCCGGTCGGGATGTCCGCGGTGGGGACCGAGGTGCGGGTCAAGGTCAGGGACACGCTAGTGGCGGCCGAGATAGTGAAGCCGCCGTTCGTCAGAGGTGGATGAGTTGAGGGAGTTGCTGGACGAGTTGATACGCGTGCCCGGGGTCTCCGGGTTCGAGGACGAGATCAGGGACCGCATCAGGGCCAAGGTCGAGGCCATGGGCCTCGAGCCCGAGGAGGACAACATCGGGAACCTCAGCG
>JBFXGF010000137.1:0-4327 GCA_050178275.1 Thermoplasmata archaeon
TGACCGTGAAGCTGCCCAAGGCGGCTCCCCCAGAGAAGAAGACGAAGAAGATCCCCGTGAAGTGAGGGTACGGCCGCCCCCGGCGGCGCCCCAAACCCATTCCAACCTCGATCTCGCAGATACACGCGTTCAGGGTCAAAGGTGCGACACATGTCGAACAAGGAGAAGATACTCAGGGTCGTCCAGGCGAAGACGGCGGACGACGGCAAGGGGATAGCCAGGGTCGACCCCGCCCTGATGAAGATACTGAAACTCAACCAGGGCGACACGGTCATGATAGAGGGCACGAGGAACACCGTCGTCACCGTCTACGTGGGGTACCCGGAGGACGAGAACAGGGGCACGATACGCATAGACGGCGTCACGAGGAAGAACGCTGGGGTCGGCCTGGACGAGAAGCTCGCGATCAGGAAGATAGTGCCGAAGCCGGCGACCAAGGTCACGCTCGCGCCGACCCAGGCGCTGAAACTGCTCGGAGGCGAGGAGTACCTGGCGCAGAACCTCGAGGGCAGGCCGGTCGTGAAGGGCGACCTGCTCGAGGTCAGCGTAATGGGGCGCAAGTTCACGCTCGTGGTTCAGGGCTTCCAGCCGGCCGGCGAGGCGGCCGTCATACAGAATTTCACGCAGGTCAAGCTCAGCGAGAAGCCTGCCAAGGAGGAGGTCGCGAAGGGCCCGAAGGTCGCCTACGAGGACATAGGCGGGCTCAAGTACGAGGTGGACAAGGTCAGGGAGATGATCGAGCTGCCCCTGAGGCACCCGGAGCTGTTCGAGAAGCTCGGTGTCGAGGCCCCGAAGGGCGTGCTCCTGCACGGGCCGCCGGGGACAGGCAAGACGCTCCTGGCGAAGGCCGTCGCGTCGGAGACGAGCGCGACTTTCACGTCGATAGGCGGCCCCGAGATCATGAGCAAGTTCTACGGCGAGAGCGAGGAGCGGCTCAGGGACATATTCAAGGAGGCGGCGGAGAACGCCCCCAGCATCATATTCATCGACGAGATAGACTCCATCGCCCCGAAGAGGGACGAGGTCACCGCGGAGACGGAGCGCAGGATCGTGGCGCAGCTCCTGGCACTGATGGACGGGCTCGAGGGCAGAGGGAAGGTCGTCGTCATAGGGGCGACCAACAGGCCGAACGCGCTCGACCCGGCCATACGTCGGCCCGGCCGGTTCGACAGGGAGATAGAGATAGGCATACCCGACAAGACCGGGAGGCTGGAGATACTCCAGATACACACGAAGGGGATGCCCTTGGACGAGGACGTCGACATGGACAAGCTCGCGTCCCTGACCCACGGCTACGTCGGGGCGGACATCGCCGCCCTGGCGAGGGAGGCGGCCATGCGCGCCCTCAGGAAGGTGCTGCCGTCGATAGACCTGGAGGCCGAGTCCATACCGATCGAGGTGCTCAACAGCCTCAAGGTGCGGATGGAGGACTTCATGGACGCCTACCGGGAGATGCAGCCGTCCACCCTCAGGGAGGTGCTGTTGGAGTCCCCGAACGTGAAGTGGGAGGACATAGGCGGGCTCGAAGAGCCGAAGCAGGAGCTGATGGAGTCCGTCGAGTGGCCGCTCAAGTACGCGCCCCTGTTCACGCACATGGGCGCGACGGCGCCCAAGGGCCTGTTGCTGTACGGGCCCCCGGGGACCGGCAAGACGCTCCTGGCCAAGGCCGTCGCGACCGAGAGCGAGGCGAACTTCATCAGCGTGAAGGGGCCCGAGTTCCTGTCCAAGTGGGTGGGCGAGAGCGAGAAGGCGGTCCGGGAGACCTTCAGGAAGGCCAGGCAGGCGGCCCCGTGCGTCATATTCCTGGACGAGATAGACGCCATCGCCCCCGTGAGGGGCACGTCCTCCGACTCCGGGGTCACGGAGAGGGTCATAAGCCAGATACTGACCGAGATGGACGGGCTTGAGCCGCTGCATAACGTTGTTGTCATAGCCGCCACGAACAGGCCGGACATCATGGACCCGGCGCTGATGCGCCCCGGGAGGTTCGACAGGCTCGTGTACGTGCCCCCGCCGGACCTGCAGGCCAGGAAGGAGATACTCAGGATACACACAAAGGGTAAACCGTTGGACGGCGATGTCGACCTGGACAAGCTGGCCGCCAAGATGGACAAGTACACGGGCGCGGAGATATCCGCCGTGTGCAACGAGGCCGTGATGCTGGCCATCAGGGACTATGTCCTCGAGGGCGGCGGCCTGGAAGAGGACGCCGTGAAGGGGCTCAAGGTCGGCATGAAGTACTTCGAGAAGGCCATGGAGAACGTCGAACCGATGACCGAGAGCGAGCTCAGAAGGTACGAGAAGCTCTCGCCCAACGCGATGTACAGATGATCCAGGAGATGACTCAGGGTTGCAGGAGCACGTGGCGAGGCCCCAGAAGCGCGTACGCGCGGGCGCGGGCGACAGGGACAAACTGGTCTGCAGGACGAGGGAGACCCTCGGCAAGTGCGGCTTCTACGTGTCCGACCCGCACAACCTGAGGAGTGTCAGCTTCGACCTCGTGGCCCGCAGGGACCAGCAGCTGCTGATACTCAAGGCCCTGTGCAACATAGACTCGCTCTCCCCTGACGACGCCGACGAGATGAAGGTCATGGCCTCGATGCTGGGCGCGAGCCCGATGGTGATCGGCATGCACTCCAGCAGCGCGGACCTCGAGGACGGTATACTCTACACGCGTTTCGGGATACCCATCGTGTCCGAGGGCACCTTCGCCGACTTCATGCTCGAGGGGGTCCCGCCACTGGTGTACGCCGCCCCCGGCGGCCTCTACGTCCGCCTGGACGGGGACATGCTCAGGGAGATCCGGCAGGCGAGGGTGATATCCCTCGGGGCGCTCGCGGAGGCCATAGGCGTTTCCAGGAAGGCCATACAGATGTACGAGACGGGCATGGGCGCCATGGTCGACATCGCGAGTAGGATAGAGGAGTTCCTGGACGCGCCGCTGGTGGTGCCGCTGGACCCGTTCGCGTACGCGTCCGAGGTGGCGGACCAGTTCAAGGAGCTGGACAAGTTCAAGGGAGAGAACAAGGACATCTTCGAGATGCTGAGGGAGATAGGGTACTCCGTCGTCCCGACGAAGAAGGCGCCCTTCGATGCCTTCGCGAAGGAGGAGGAGCTCCTGCTCCTGACGGGCATCGGCGAGGACCCCGTCATGACCGAGCGGAAGGCCAGGGTGGTCGGGAACCTGTCCAGGGTCACGGAGAGGAAGAGCGTCATCATAGTCCAGAAGAGGACCTCCGCCGAGGAGATCGAGGGCACGCCGCTCGTCACCAAGGACGAGCTCAGGAAGGCCGACCACGCGGACGATTTCATGGAGCTCGTGCTGCGGAGAGAGAAGAGGCGGGTCATTTGAGCGGGCTCGTGGCGATGCGCGTGAACGGCGGGACCGTGCACCTGCTCCCCGTCATCAAGGGCCTGATATCGGAGGCGGACAAGGTCAAGGACGCGTTCGACAGGGTCAGGCCGGACAAGGTCGCCATCTCCCTATCCAGGGAGGAGGTCGACGGCCTCAGGAACCTCCCCGACGATTTCGAGCCCGAACTCTCCAGGTACGACGAGATCTACGCCAAGGGGCTCGAGCGGTTCGGCGAGGTCGCGGCGCCGCCTCCGTGCTATGTCGCGGCGGTCGAACTGGCGGACCACCTCAAGATACCCCTCGTGCCAGTGGACCTGGACGAGGACAGTTTCTCGGAACTCTACTGCGCGGCCGTCACGGGGCCGGCGCTCTTCAGACATTCGACCAGGACCTGGCTCCTGAAGCGCAGGCGGTTCGAGGCCGAATCCGCTGAGGACTACGTCCTCAGGTGGGACCACGCGGTGAACAACATGGAGGGCATGAGGCTCATCGAGCGCAAGAGGGCCGAGGCCATCGCGGAGGGCATCACGGGCCTGGCGTCGCCGGAGTGCTCCCTGCTGGCGATCGTCGAGCTGGAGCGCGCGGGCGAGGTCCGAGCGATCCTGACCGACCGTGACCCCGTCCAGGAATGACAAAAGGAACGGGTTTGAGAGGTTTTAGCCGCCGAGGTCAGGGGCTTCCGCCCATCTACGACCTCTGGAATATGTCGCCCACCGAGATGCAGACGATCGAGCCCTTCTCGGCGGTCAGCACCATCCCCGAGAAGATGTCCTTCACGGATATCTCCCACGGGGCCTCGTTGTACCCTACGTTCACGTACAGCTTCACCACTGACAGCTCGTTGGACGCGCCCGTCGAGTAGCAGACCGTGATGATGTCGTCCAGGCCGTCACCGTTCACGTCCTCCACCTGGAACAGGGTCGGGGAGATCGCGTTGCAGACGTTGAGGCCCGTGGTCGATGTCGACCTCAC
>JBFXGF010000138.1:0-4323 GCA_050178275.1 Thermoplasmata archaeon
AGATGAGTAGCCTCTCTTCTGGCCCCTCTGGACCTGCCCGGACCCCTTGCATGTCGGACAGTTCTTGACGTCCCCCGGCTTCGCGCCCATCCCCCCGCAGGTCTTGCAGGCAACGCTGTGGGGCACCCTGATGTCTCTCTCGACGCCTTTCGCGGCGTCCTTGAGGCTGACCTCGATGTCGTATCTCAGGGACCTGCCCTCCCGGGGCCCGGACCTCCTGGCGCCGCCCCCGAAGAACTGCTCGAAGATGCTGCCCCCGAACCCCTCGAAGTTGCCGAATATGTCGCTGATGTCCCCGTAGTGGGTGAAGTCGGACCAGTCGAACCCGCCGCCACTGAACGTGCTCTGTACGCCCTCGTGCCCGAACTGGTCGTACCTCTTCCTCTTGTCCTCGTCCGCCAGGACCTCGTAGGCCTCCGAGAGCTCCTAGAACTTCTCCTCGGCCTCCTTCGTCTTGTCCTTGTTCATGTCCGGGTGGTGCTTCATCGCGAGCTTCCTGTACGCCTTCTTGATCTCGTCCTTCGAGGCGGTCCTCGGGACTCCTAGCGTCTCATAGTAGTCTCGCTTCGCAGCCATCTGAGGTCTCCTGGTCGTTTCAGGCCCGGTTCAGGCCGAATAACAGGTAAAGGGTGAAAGAGGTTTCGGAGAGCCCTCACTTCTTGTCGTCGTCGTCGACGATCTTGTACTCCGCGTCAACGAAGCCGCCTTCCCCCTCCGAGGGGCCTCCGGCCCCTCCCTCGCCCGGCGGGGGCGTCTGCTGGTCCTGCTGGGCCTGCTGTTGCTTCTGAGCCTCCTCGTAGACCCTCTTGCCGACCTCGAGCAGCGCCTTCTCGAGCTCGTCGAGCTTCTGCTTGATCAGGGCGATGTCGTCCGAGGGCACCGCGGCCTTGAGCTCCTCGCCGAGCTTCGTCAGCCTCTCCTTGAGGTCCGGGGCGATCTTGTCGCCCATCTCCTCGATGATGTGGGTGACCTCGTAGGCCCTCTGCTCCGCGCGGTTCGTCAGCTCGGCCTTCTCCTTCCTCTTGCGGTCCTCGTCCGCGAACCGCTCGGCGTCCTTGACCATCCGCTCGACGTCGTCCTTCGCTAGCTTGGTGGTCGCGGTGATGGTTATCTTCTGCTCCTTGCCAGTGCCGAGGTCCTTCGCCTTCACGTCGATGATGCCGTTCGCGTCTATGTCGAACGTGACCTCCACCTGGGGCACCCCCCTCGGCGCCGGGGGTATGCCTATGAGGTGGAACCTGCCCAGGGTCACGTTGTCCGAGGCCATGGGCCTCTCCCCCTGGAGCACGTGTATCTCCACGCTCGTCTGGCCGTCCGCGGCGGTCGTGAATGTCTCGCTCTTCCTTGTGGGGATGGTCGTGTTCCTCTCGATGAGCTTGTGGAACACGCTGCCCATCGTCTCCACGCCCAGGGACAGAGGGGTCACGTCCAGGAGCAGTATGTCCTTGACGCTGCCCTCGATTATGCCACCCTGGATCGCCGCGCCCATCGCCACGCACTCCATCGGGTCAACGCCGCGCACGATCTTCGGGCCGACTATGCCCTCGACGAACCGCTGCACGATCGGCATCCTGGTCGGCCCGCCGACGAGTATGACCTTGTCTATGTTCTCGGCCGACAGCTTGCCGTCCTGTATGGCCTGCATGGTCGGGCCCCTGCACCTCTCCACGACCGGTTTGACGAGCTCCTCGAGCTGCGCCCTCGTGAGCTTGATGGCCAGGTGCCTCGGCCCGGACCCGTCCGCGCTCAGGTACGGGAGGTTGATCTCCGTCTCGAGCGTCGAGGACAGCTCGATCTTGGCCTTCTCGACGGCCTCGCGGACGCGCTGGGTCGCCATCTTGTCCTTCGAGATGTCTATGCCCGTGTCCGCCTTGAACTCCTTCGTCACGTGGTCGACGAGGAGGTTGTCCATGTCGGTCCCGCCCAGCTGCGTGTCGCCGCTGGTGGATATGACCTCGAACACCCCCTGGCCGAACTCCATGATGGTCACATCGAGCGTCCCGCCGCCCAGGTCGAAGACCAGTATCTTCTGCTCGCTCTCGGACTTGTCCAGGCCGTACGCGAGCGCGGCGGCCGTCGGCTCGTTGATGATCCTGACGACCTCGAGCCCGGCGATCGTCCCGGCGTCCTTGGTCGCCTGCCTCTGGTTGTCGTTGAAGTACGCGGGCACCGTGATGACCGCCTTCTCGACCTTGGAGCCGAGGTACGCCTCGGCGTCCCTCTTGATCTTCTGGAGTATGAACGCGGACACCTGCTGCGGAGTGTACTCCTTCCCGTGGACCTGGACCTTGTGGTCCGTGCCCATCTTCCGCTTGATCGCCATTATGGTGCCCTCCGGGTTCGACACCGCCTGTCGCCTCGCAGGCTCTCCGACGAGCATCTGCCCGTCCTTCGTGAGCGCCACATACGATGGGAAGGCCTTGCCTCCCAGGCTAGTGCCCTCTGCGCTCGGTACTATCGTGGGCCTGCCGCCCTCCACGACCGCGGCCGCCGAGTTGCTCGTGCCGAGGTCGATCCCTATCACTTTTCCCTTCGACTCTGCCATATCTCACTCACCTCTCTTCTCTTCCTGTGACTCCTGTATATCGTGAACCTCATCCGTCTCCGGCGTCTTCGAGACCCTGACCTTCGCCGTCCGGATGACCTTCGGGCCGAGGGCGTACCCCTTCTGGTAGACCTCGAGTATGCTCCCGTCTTCCACGTCGTCCCGCTCCTCGCGGTTCATGGCCTCGTGCTCGAACGGGTCGAACGCGCCGTCCGTCTCTATCTCCCTCAGACCCTGCCTCTGGAGCGTCTGCAGGAGTTGTCTGTGTATCCCCTCGAGCCCCTTCTTGAGCTGCTTGGGGTAGTCGTTCTTGCCCGCGTCCTCGAGGGCCTTGTCGAAAGTGTCCATGACTGCCAGCAGGTCGCGGACGACCGCCTCCGCGCCGACCCTGGACCTCTCCGAGCCCTCCTTCGCGACGCGCTTCTTGTAGTTCTCGAACTCCGCCTGAAGCCGCTTCAGGTCGTCCGTGAGCTCCTCGATACGCCTGTCCCTCTCCGCGACCGGGTCGGAGGGAGGCGTCTCCTCGGCCTTCCGTCCGTCCTCGGGTGTCTCGAGCTCGCCCGCGTCCTCCTCAACCATCGCGTCCAGCCTCCAGCGGATACACGGGCGCGCTCAGCCCGCGTTTCGAACCTGAAAGGTTTGTGTTAAAGGGTTTGGGGATGGACCTCAGTCCATGTCTCCCATGTCGCCGCCCATGCCGCCCGGCGGGCCCTTCGGGCTGCCGCCCTTCGACGCTATGACGTCGTCGATCCTGAGGATCATGACGGCCGCGTCCGTGGCGGAGCTGATGGCCTGCCTGCCGACCCTGATCGGCTCCAGGACCTTCTCCTTCTTCATGTCGGTGACCTTGCCCGTGAAGACGTTGATGCCAGCGGTCTTCTTGCCCGCCTTGTGCGCCCGCCTCAGCTCGATCAGGACGTCGATCGGGTCCAGGCCCGCGTTCTCTGCGAGAGCGGTCGGAATGACCTCCATCGCCGACGCGAAAGCGTCTATCGCGATCTGCTCCCTGCCGCCGACAGACGCCGCGTAGTCCCTCAGCCTAAGGGCCAGCTCTGTCGCCGCCGAGCCGCCGCCCGTGACGAGCTTGCCGTCCTCGTAGGCGACAGCGACCACGCTGAGCGCGTCGTTCAAGGACCTGTCTATCTCGTCGATCACGTGCTCCGTGCCGCCCCTGATGAGTATGGAGACCGCCTTCGGGTTCTTGCAGCCCGTGACGAAGGTCATCTTGTCGTCCGCGATCTTCTTCTCCTCCACCAGGTTCGCGACCCCGAGGTCGTCCGACCTTAGGTCGTCGAGCTTCGTGACGAGGTTGGCGCCCGTGGCCTTGGCGAGCTTCTCCATGTCGCTCTTCTTGACCCTGCGCACGGCGTACACGCCCGCCTTGGACAGATAGTGCTGGGCGAGGTCGTCTATGCCCTTCTGGCAGAACAGGACGTTCGCGCCGGACTTCTTCACGGTCTCGACCATCTTCCTGAGCATGTTCTCCTCCTCATCGAGGAACGCATGCAGCTGGCTCGGGTCCGTGATCTCGATCTTGGCGTCGATCTCGGTCTTCTTGACCTCGAGCGCGGAGTCGACGAGCGCGATCTTCGCCTTCTCGACCTTCTTCGGCATGGCCGGGTGCACTGCCTCCTTGTCGACTATGATCCCCGCGATCATCGTCGTGTCATCCATCGAGCCGCCCTGCTTCTTCACGACCTGTATGTTGTCCTCGTCCACCGTCCAGGTCCCGTCGGCCCTCGTCGCGGCGACGGCCGAGACGGCGTCGACAGCGACCT
>JBFXGF010000139.1:0-4315 GCA_050178275.1 Thermoplasmata archaeon
AGGCAGCTGGACCACGAGGGCGCGACGATATTGCAGAAGTGGGTCGAGGCCGGGGGCACGAAGGTGCTCACGAGGGCCGAGACCGACGAGCTGCTCGGGGACGGCGCCGTCACCGGACTGAGGCTCAAGGACGGCAGGACGGTCGAGGCGGACATGGTGGTCGTGTCGACAGGCGCGAGGCCGAACCTGGGCCTGGCCAAGGATGCCGGGCTGAAGGTGGACCGCGGGGTCGTCGTCGACGGCTCCCTGAGGACCTCGGACCCGGACATATTCGCGGTCGGGGACGTCGCCGAGTTCGGCGGGAGGACCTGGGGGATAATACCGCCCGCGCTGGACCAGGCGAGGATAGCGGCCAGGAAGATCCTGGGCCAGGACTCCCCCGACTACAAGGGCACCGTGCCCTCCAACACGCTGAAGGTGATGGGCATCGACCTCACGTCGATAGGCGTCGTGAGGAGCGAGCACGAGGCGCAAGAGAGCTCGTTCCGGGAGATACGCGCGACCTCCACGGACGGGACAGTCTACCGTAAGTTCGTCGTGAAGGACGGCAGGATGATCGGAGCCATACTGTTGGGCACGAAGAAGGATGTGAACAAGGTCTCGAGGATCGTCAAGGAGGGCGCCCCGGTCGACGCGTTCGAGGACAGGCTCTCCGACCCAGGGTTCTCCTTCCCGTGACGACGCTGGCACGCATATAACACAACCGTTAAATCCTGAAGACCCATGAGGAGAAGTCGGATGGACCCGAAGGATTACGAGCTCGAGTTCTTCAAGGGCAACGGATTCCAGCGCAAGCAGTGCAAGAGCTGCGGCAAGTTCTTCTGGACCCTGGGCGACGGGGAGACCTGCGGCGAGGCCCCTTGCGTGGAGTACACCTTCATCGGGAAGCCGTTGTTCAAGGAGAAGTTGACGGTGCACGAGATGCGCGAGAGCTTCCTGTCGTTCCTGGAGAGGGAGGGGCACACGAGGGTCTCCAGGTATCCCATCACCGCCAGGTGGAGGGACGACGTGTTCTTCACCCAGGCGAGCATCTACGGTTTCCAGCCGTGGGTGATACAGGGGGTCGTCGAGCCCCCGGCCAACCCGCTCGGGATATCCCAGCCATGCGTCAGGTTCAACGACATCGACAACGTGGGCAAGACCGGCTCGCATCTCACCATGTTCGAGATGATGGCCCACCACGTCTTCAACAAGAAGGACAAGGAGATCTACTGGAAGGACCGGACGACGGAGCTGTGCCACAAGTTCCTGACGGAGGTCCAGGGCCTGGACCCGAAGCTGGTCAACTACTCCGAGGCCTGGTGGGAGGGCGGCGGCAACGCCGGCCCGTGCGTCGAGGTGCTCCTGGGAGGGGTGGAGGTGGCGACGCTCGTGTTCATGGCCTACTCGACCGAGAACGGCCACACGAGACCGCTGGACATGCGGGTCGTCGACACCGGGTACGGCCTTGAGAGGCTCACGTGGATGTCCCAGGGGACGCCGTCCGCCTACGAGGCGGTGTTCGGGCCCGTGCTCGAGAAGCTGAGGCAGTCGGCCGGGGTCAAGGCGGACGAGCGGGTGCTGTCAGAGTACTCCAAGGTGGCTGGCTCACTGAAGATAGAGACCGCGGCCGATGTGCGGACGCTCAGGGCGGACACCGCCGCGCGCCTGGGCATGAAGGCCGAGGACTTCATGAGGCTCATCAAACCGTTCGAGAGCATGTACGTCATATGCGACCACACCAGGGCGCTCATGTTCATGCTGAGCGACGGCGTGGTCCCGTCCAACGTGAGGCAGGGGTACTTCGCGAGATTGCTCGTGAGGCGGGCCCTGAGGGAGATGTCCCAGCTGGGCGTCCAGGGGAAACTGTCGGACATCGTCGCGATGCAGGTTGACCAGTTCTCCAAGGACTTCCCGGACCTGAAGGAGAACAGGGACGAGATACTGAAGCTCGTGGACGTCGAGCAGGACAAGTACGGCGAGACCCTCACGAAGGGCAGGGGCATCGTCAAGAGGCTCGAGGACTCCCTGGCGCGCCAGGGGAAGGGCGTCGCGGTCGAGGACCTGATCGAGCTGTACGACTCTCACGGGCTGAACCCTGAGGTGGTCGCGGAGTTCGCGTCGTCCGAGGTCAAGGTCCCGGACGACTTCTACAAGCAGGTGGCCGCCAGGCACGCGAAGTCGAAGGAGGCGGCCGAGGAGGAGTCAGTGCCGGAACTGCCCAAGGACCTCCCCGCGACCAAGCAGCTGTTCTACAAGGACCCGTACAAGTACAAGTTCAGGGCGAAGGTGCTCGCGGTCGTCGGCGACCTGGTGGTGCTCGACAAGTCGTACTTCTACGCCGAGGGCGGTGGCCAGGAGAGCGACACGGGCACCATGAAGGAGATGAAGGTCGTCCACGTGGACAAGGTCGGGAACGTCGTCGTCCACAAGGTCGAGGGCGAGATGCAGGCGAGGGAGGGCAAGCTCATCACGTGCACGGTCGACGAGCCGCGCAGGAGACGCCTCCAGAGGCACCATACCGCTACCCACATCATCAACGGCGCCGCGAGGAAGGTCCTGGGGAACCACATATGGCAGACGGGCGCGCACAAGGCCGCCGACCTCGCCAGGCTCGACATAACACACTACGCGGACCTCACGCCGGACGAGCTCGAGAGGATCGAGACCATCTCCAATGAGATCGTGCTCAAGGGCGTCAAGGTCCAGAGCTCCTTCATGGAGAGGAGCGTCGCCGAGAAGAGGTACGGCTTCAGGCTGTACCAGGGGGGCGCCGTACCTGGCAAGGAGATCAGGGTCGTCCGCATAGGCGACTTCGACGTCGAGGCCTGCGGGGGCATACACTGCAAGAACACCCTCGAGGTGGGCGCGATCAAGATACTCCAGACGAGGCGCATACAGGACGGCGTCGTGAGGATGGAGTTCGCGTCCGGGATGTCGGCCGTGGAGCGCATGATGTCCGCCTGGAACACCGTCACGGACGCCAGCGTCAAGCTCAACACGACCCCGGACGGGCTCGGGGCCGCGGTCGACAAGCTCCTGGCGGACTGGAAGGAGCTCAGGAGGGACCTGGACTCCGTGAAGAAGGGCCTCGTCGGCGAGACCGTCGAGGACCTCGTGAAGAAGGCGGACCATGTCAACGGCGTCAGGGTCGTCAGGCACATGCAGTCCGAGGACATGAGACACCTCGTGAACCTCGCGAAGCAGATCATAGCGCAGCCGAAGACCGTCGCGGTCCTCGGGTCGGACCAGGAGGGGGCCAAGGTAGTCGTCGCGAGGAGCCAGGACCTCTCCCTGGACTGCAAGGCGCTCGTGTCGCAGGCGATGAAGGTCGTCGGCGGCTCGGGCGGCGGCAAACCGGACTTCGCGCAGGGCGGAGGGCCGGACGCGTCCAAGATAGAGCAGGCCCTTGACTCGGCGGTCGAGGCGGTCAAGAAGGCCCTCGGCGAAGAGTGAGTGTCAGATGTTCAACATCCACAAGAGCATCAAGAAGCTGAAGTCCCAGTTCGAGCTCACCAAGTCCGGGGCCATCGCCAGGAGGTACTTCGTCATCGGGGCCTTCGATGGGGCGCTCACGATACTCGGTGTCATACTGGGGGCGTATGTCGCCCAGACGACGATCAACCCCGACCTCGCCGAACAGCTCATAATAGGCGCCGGGGTGGCGGGGGCGGTCGCCCTATCGGTGTCCAGCGCCGTCGGCGCCTACGAGGCCGAGAGGGTCGAGCACGTCCTGAGCCACAAACACCTCGAGAAGGCCATGCTCTGCGAGGTCGAGGGCACCCGCAAGCAGGCCATAGGCGTGAGCATATTCGTGAGCGCGCTCTCGCACGGCGTGGCCCCGCTCGTGGCGGCCTTCGTGCCCCTGATACCGTTCTTCTTCATGCCCCTCGACGAGGCGGTCGTCACGGGGACGATCATAACCCTGGCGTTCCTGTTCGGGCTCGGCGCGTACCTGGGCTCGCTCATCAAGGAGATGATCGTGTACACGGGCCTGAGGTTCGTGATAGCGGGGCTCGCCACATCGATCGTGCTCATCCTGATAGGCGGTCATTGAGGGCGGCGGACAGGCATCGCGAGTAGTCCCTTTTATGCACAAAACAGCGTTCTCAGCTTTATTTAGGTCGCCTTTTTGGAGGCGTAACGCTCCACGGCTCACATCGACGGGGCGGTCACGACCTTTAGGCTCAATACCCCCTTCTGCGACTGCAGCATCCTCGCGAGCGACCGGACCCGCTCGGACTCGCCCTCGAACGATATGACCTCCAGGCACGTGTGTTTCGTGAGGTGTATGTGCATCGTCGCCCCGACCACCTCGTGGTAGTCGTGCTGCAGC
>JBFXGF010000140.1:0-4308 GCA_050178275.1 Thermoplasmata archaeon
TGATGTTGTCGTCCATCGGGTACCAGTTGTCGTCGACGAAGTTGTATCCGTAATAGCCATCGTCGTTCGTCCACATGTTCGCCGAGAGGTCCTGGTGATTCCAGTCTATGCCCGTGTCGAGCACGGCGACGACGACCTCGTGGCTCCCGAGGGAGATGTCCCAAGCGTCGTACGCGAATATGTTGTCCAACCCCCACTGGTCGGATATGTCAGGGTCGTCCGGCGTGAGCAGTATGTGCGCCCTCCGCTCAGGGGAGACGTTCACGACCCCTTCCGAGGACATCAATTCCTCGAGCAGGCTCTCGGGCGAGTCGCCCAGGGAGACGCTCATCAGATAGCCGGGGGCGTAGGACGACCGCACCTCCCCGCCATTGGCGAGGACGAGCGCCCGGACCGCGTCATGGGCGGCTGGGCCGGCGGTTTCTATGACGACCGCGTCTTCGGAGTCGAGCAGTTCCGAGAGCGATGACATGGCCGATGTCCCCGCCGGGTGTGAATCAGGCGGGAGTGGCTGCACCGGACCGGCGAGCACGAGCGCCGCGGCGAGCAGGACGATGACGAACAGAGTGGACCGCATCTGTGCACCTTTGGTACGATGGGACGCGCCTTGCGCCCGCGGGGCGGCCCTCGCCCCGCTGGACCAGGACGGAGGCATCCTACCAATTCGTGCGCATAAATACGTTTTCCTCTTGTTCGCACGTCCGGCACCGACGGCGAGGGGCTCGCAAGGTTGAATAAGGCAAACGCGCCTCAGCCACACGCATGGACGCGCTCACCGCCGTGATCCTGGGAGTCATACAGGGGATCACCGAATGGCTCCCGGTCTCCAGCTCGGGCCACCTCGCGATCGCGCAGGAGCTGCTCGGGCTGGACGCGAGCGAGAACCTCGTGTTCGACCTCGCGGTCCACATGGGCACTCTGCTCGCGGTGTGCGTGTACTTCAGGAAGGAGCTCGGCAGGATAGTCCTCGCGCTCCTGCGCCCGAGGGACGGGTCCGAGGACGCGAAGGGGCTCAGGACCCTGGGGGCGCTCATACTGCTGGGCACGATACCCGTGGGCGTCGTCGGCTTGCTGCTCTCGGGCCGCGCCGAGGATGTCTTCACGCTGCCGCTCGTGGGCGCGGCCCTGCTCGTGAACGCCGCGATACTCCTGCTCGCCGAGAGGAGCTCGAGGAGCGCCTCCAGGAAGTCCGTGCGCCCCAGGGACGCGCTGGTCGCCGGGCTCATGCAGGCGCTGTCCATCGTCCCTGGCATATCCAGGAGCGGGTCGACCCTGTCAGGCGGGATGTTCTCCGGGCTCGAGAAGGAGGCCGCGGCGACGTTCGCGTTCCTGCTGTCCGTGCCCGCGCTGCTCGGGGCGTTCGCGTACGGCCTAATGACCCTGGACAGGTACGACCTCGACCCCGTCTCGACCGCGCTCGGGGCGGCCGCGGCGTTCGCGGTCGGCTTCGTGTCGATAGGGTATCTGCTCAAGGCGGTCCGGGCGAGGAAGCTCTGGCTGTTCAGCGCTTACTGCGCGGCCCTCGGGACCGCCGTGCTCGTCCTGACGCTGTAGAACCCTCACTCCTCGTCCAAGGTCTTCTCGAGCTCGACCGCGATGGCTATCTTCTTCGCCTCGCGCTCCCTCCGCCTCTTGCTCGCGCCGACGTACAGGACCGAGGACACCGCGACGATGGCCGCCGCGGCGAGCACGATGTACACCCAATACTTCTCGAGGAAGTCGGTGCTGGGCGGCGGGTCGGGCACGTTCGGGAGCGTCCCGGCGTACCACTCGTACAGGTTCGTGTACCCGTCCGAGTCGAAATCACCGTCGGCGCCCGGGCTCATCGAGTCCATGTACGCCAGCTCCCACCAGTCGGGCAGGCCGTCGTCGTCGCTGTCGTCCACGGATATCACGGCCGTGAAGTTCACGCCGGTGTTGCCCCACTGGTCGGCCACCGTCAGCCTGATCTCGTACAGCCCGAGCTCGTGGAACCTGTAGAACACCCAGGACCCGTACATGACCTCCGTCGAGTCGCCGTGGGTCACCTCCCAGGTGTAGTTCGCGAGCGACTTGGTGATGTTGACTAGCTCGTCGTCGTAATCGTAGGACTCGAAGCCGTCCAGGTAGTACCCCGTGCCGTTCGAGACCGTGTCCGGGAGCGGGTCGATCACGGCCACGGGGTCCGTCGTGGCCCCGGCCGGGCGCGCGACCAGGCTCGCGGGGGAGTCGTCGGGGAACGCCGACGACGCGACGACCATCGAGAGCGAGGCCGCGAGCATCAGACACGCGGCCGTCCTGAGAGATACCAAACGTCACACCTTGACTGGCACTCGCCCGCGGCGCCCTGGCGGCTTCATGGCGGGCGCTGGGTCCCGTGCCGATAGATGAGATGCGGTGCGCCGATATAGCATTTTTCTTGGAACAAGGGAGCGCTCGGGCGAACACGCGGAAACAGAAGGGTTCAAATGGCGTAAATGTTTAAGGCGGCGAAGGCATTGGAAGGATGGGAGGGTTGAGATGAGTCCCGAGGGTAGGAAGCTCTTCGGATGCCCCACATGCGGCTTCCGGGTCGTCGGGTCCGAGGACTCGTGCCCCCGGTGCGGCACGAAGTTCACGAAGACGACCAAGTTCGAGTGCCCGTTCTGCGGCGAGCACGTGGACCCTTCCTTGAAGAGGTGCCCGCTCTGCCGCGTGTCGTACCAGGAGTTCCACCAGAGGACGGCCTCAGAGCACTCCGAGGAGGCGGTCGACACGCTGCTCACGGACATCATCAACCGGGAGTCCGAGGAGGTGAGGCAGGAGGGGAAGCGCCTCAGCTGCCCCACATGCTCGTGGATGCTCGACGGGACCGAGGAGAGGTGCCCCAAGTGCGGCACCGTCTTCCAGGACGAGGTCTGCTACCAGTGCCCCATCTGCGCGGCCATGGTCCCCCCGGACGCCCCCAGGTGCGAGGAGTGCGGCGCGCTGTTCTCCCAGGGCGAGGGCCCGAGCGACGAGACGGAACCGGAGCCCGCGCTGGCCGAGGAGCCCGAGGCGGTCCCCGAGGAGATGACCGGGGAGGAAGGGCCGGCGGGGCCGGGGCGGACGGAGGAGCCCGCGGCGTTCGCGGCCCTGGAGCCTCAGCCCGCGCTGCGACCATCGGAACAGCCCGCGTTCCAGCCCGAGCAGCGGCCGGAGCCCGTGTCCGAGCCGCCCGTCCAGGAGCCGGAAGAGGAGACCATCGAGCCCGAGTCGAAGACTGAGGCCGAGCCGGAACCGCGGGCCGAGACGACGCCCGAGGAGGTCCCGCGAGTCCCTGAGACGCCCGAGCCAAGGGCGGATGAGCCGGAGCCGGTCCAGGAGACCCCGCGCGTGGACGAGGTACCCGAGCCGCGGATGGAGGAGCCCGAGCCCGCCCAGGACATCCCGCGGGTGCCCGAGGAACCCGGACCGCGGGTCGAGGAGCCCGAGCCGGTCAAGGAGTCGGCGGACGAGCAGGCCCCTGAGCGGCCGACGCCGGAGGCTGAGGAAGAACCGAAGCCGAAACAGAGGAAGCTCAGGGTCAGGAAAGTCAAGGCGAAGCAGTAGCCTCTGGGACGCCCGCAACGGTTATCTCCCGATCATCCGTTATTCTGAGCCGTGATACACATAGACGCCCGGGAAGGGCTCTCGGCCGACATGGTCCTCGCGGCGGCCATAGGCCTCCTGCCGCGCGGGGACGCCGCCCTCGCGCTCCGGGGCATCTCGGGGGTCGCCTCGACGCACGGCGTCGCGTTCCACTGCGCCGAGTTCGAGGACGGGGGGGACCGCGGCCTGGGGATATCGTACATATCGAGGGAGCGGATGCTCGACACCGTCCCCTACGACCAGGCGTTCTCGACGCTCTCGTCCATGAGCGACGCCCTGGGGTCCCGGGGGGATGTCGCGGCCAGGATCCTGGGAAAGATATTCGAGGCGGAGTCGGACGCCCACGGGCTGCCCCCGGAGCAGGTGCACCTGCACGAGATAGGCAGGCCCGAGGCGCTCCTGAACATCGCGGGGATAGGGCTCGTGGCCCCCATGGTCTGCCCCCCGGGGGATGTGTTCGTGTGCTCGACCGTCACGGCCGGGAGGGGCATCACGACGACCTCGCACGGCACCATGAGGATACCCGCGCCAGCGTCCGCCTTCCTGCTCAAAGGGCTCCCGCACATCGCCGGGGACCACCCGGGCGAGAGGGCGACCCCGACCGGGCTCGCCGCGGCCGCGGTGCTGTCGTCTGGGCACTCCGACGCCGCCCCCGAGGACCCGGTCGCGCGCAGCGTCGGCTTCGGCACCAAGAGGTTCGCGGGCAGGCTCGGGAGGGTC
>JBFXGF010000141.1:0-4255 GCA_050178275.1 Thermoplasmata archaeon
TCGGCCGGCCCTCCTCTCCCGCCTTCGTCCCCGACTCCAGGACCTTCTGGAAGGCGTACAGGAACTCGGGCGTGCAATCAGGATATCCACTGAAATCGACCGCGTTGGCCGCTATGAAGACGGCCTCGGCCCCGACACTCTCCGCTATGGAGGCCGCGACGCTCAGGAATATGATGTTCCTGGAAGGGACATACGTGCTGGGCACGCCCGCCCCGATCTCCGACCTCGGCCTGCCCTCGGGTACCTCCCTGTCGGCCCGCGTGAGCGAACTGTCGAGCAACGGCCCTATGGGCATCGACATGACGATGTGCTCGCTGACGCCCATGGACTCCGCCACGGCCCTGGCGCATTCCACCTCCTTGTGGTGCCTCTGGCCGTAATCGAACGTGAGCGCGATGACCTCGTGCCCTCTCTCCTTGGCGATCGCCAGCACGGTGGACGAGTCGAGCCCGCCCGAGAGAAGAACGATGGCTTTGGACATGACAGGTCAGCCCCCAATCAGACATCCCTGGAGGTCCATGCGCCCTGCCCTCTCCCCTCGTCGACGCCTATCTCGATCCTCTTCACGTTGCTCGGGAACTGGACCTTCTCGAGCAAGCGCCTGATGACCCACTCCGCGATCTCCTCCGCCGATGTGACGGCGACATCGAGCAGCACGCAGTCCGACCTCGGGAACTCGTACGACTTGCCGCCTGCGGAGTACCTCAACGAGTCGCCACGGAGTTCCACGGCCGAATCCTTCCCCGGGACGATGACCTTGTGGTCCAGCTCCGACGCGACCCCCCTGAGGAACTCCTTGACGCTTATGAAGTCCATCACGACACCGTCACTGCCGATGTCGCCCTCTATGACCGCGTTGATGGCGTAGTCATGGCCGTGCAGCCGGCCGCACTTGGAGTGGCCGACGATCAAGTGCGTCGCCGAGAAGGTCGTCTTCGAGCTCCAACCGTTTATCTCCAGCCTCATCGGATTGGGATAGCTCGGGCGCCCTTAAAATAGTTTCATGGCACGGGGTCATCCGATGCTCTGGGCCAGGCCCGCGGCGAGCATGACCGCGTCGGAGAAATCCGACTTGGCCCTCGTGGTGTCCACGAACACCCTGCCCATGTTCACAACGGGGGCGCCGTATGCCTCGCAGCCCCCGACAAGGTGCAGAGTGCGGAACATGAGGTTCCCGGACACGCCGTCCGGGGCGATGACGAGGTCACGCTCCGCCACCGCCCGCTCGACCAGGATCGCGTAGTGCCTCGCGTCCAGTCCGGACCTCGCGATTTCCGACGCGAGCGCCTCGCCCTCTTCCAGGCTCCTGCGTATCTCGTCGCCTCTTCCAGCGTCCTCCTCCCTGCCCTTCGAGAGTACGCCCACGGTCGGCTTCCAGCCCAAACGGCCGAAGTAACTGGACGCGGCCATCACCAGCCTCAACCGCTCACGCGAGTCGCGGCCCTCGTCGACCCCGACCGGGGCGAAGAGGAAAGGCCTCCTGGTCCTGTCGGCCAGGACCGCGACGCGTGTCACCTCGTCGAGGCCGAACACGGACTTCAGCTCGGACATCGCCTCGGAGGACGGCATGGTCCCGCGGACGGCGGCGTCCACCCTGCCGTCCCTGAGCGCGAGCGCCAGCTCCCGGGGGGAGTCGAACCTCTCGAGCCGCGCCGAGCAACCCAGCCCCTGGAGCCTCGCCGCGGTAGCGGCCATCAGGTGCGACGGCACCCCCAGGCCCACGACGGCCTCGCTCGGGCAACCGCGGGACATCAGACCGGGGACATCGATCAGGGGAACACCTCGCCTAGATCTCGTCCTCGGTCATCTGGTCGAACACGTAGTCCTCCCAGTCCCTCACTCCCAGGACGATCTCGAGCTCCTGGGGCGTGAGCAGAGGCTTGTCATACATCATGACGTCGTCGATTGCGATCCGCGGGCAGGCCGTGGACACATACGCGTCGAACCCGAGGGACTTCAGCTTCTCCGGGTCGAACTTGTCCATCATGATCAGGACCGCGTCCCTGCGCTTCCACCGGAGCAGCTTCCTGAGCTCCCGGGCGCGCCTGAGCCTCCTCTGGCCGACCTTCTCGCCTATGATGATCCCGAAGGTCCTGGCACGCTGCGCCTTCTCTATCACGGCGTGCCTCTGCCTCAGGATCTTGTCCTTGACCTGGTCGATCTCGACCGGGTCCTCTAGGTACGGGTCGAGCACCACGACCTTCTTGCCGGTCGCCAGATGCACCCCCAGCGCGTGGAACGTCCCGCTGCCTATTATGAGGTAGCTGTTGACATCCTTGTTGACCGAGTTGGCGGACGAGTAGTTGCAGCCCAGGACCTCGCCCGCGTGAGATATCCTGCCATCACCCTCCCCGAGCTTGACCTTCAGCCCGAGGCTCTCGAGCCCCTCGACCACGCCGTCCAGCTCCGTCAGGTGCGGGGTCGTCGACAGCACCCCCACGGGCTCCTTGAGCAGGTCGACGGACTTCTTGAGCTGGTCCGCCATCGGGACCTTGGACCGGGCCGCCACGAATATCACGGGCTTGCTGAACCTCAGCGACGGTATCTGGGAGTGGCCGATGTGCACGACCGCGTCGACCATCTCGAACAGCGAGCTCGGGACGTCGCACGCGCCGAAGCACGGCTCGGCCACCACGACGACCTCCGCGCCCGACTTCTTCTCGATGTCCTCGGCGTACTGGTACGCCCTCCTCTTGAGCCCTTCCGGCACCTGGAGGGCCACGACCCTCGCCTTCAGCCTTTTCAGTTCGGCAACGGCGCCAGCGAGGTCCACATCGAACACTTCTCATCCCCCTACTCCGAAATGCCGCGGGGAACCGCGTGTCACAAGTCGGATAGATGGATGGGGTACGGTGGCCCTTCGTAAAAAACATTGTGCGAGCGGGAGCCGTGTACGCTCACGCGCTCTGTATCTTCTTCGGGGCCTTCTCGACGTCTATGTAGCAGGGCGTCGGGAACTTTATCGCCGCCCTCTTCAGGGCCTGCTTCGCGGTGGCGATGTGGTTCGCGGTCGTCTCCAGGGTTATGAGCCCCTGGTCCGGCTTGATCCTGGCCGCGGTCCCTATGGGCTTTCCGAACGCGGCCCTCATGCCCTCCGAGATACGGTCCGCGCCCGCGCCCGTCGCGATCTTGTTCTCGCGGAGGACGTTGTGCGGGTATATCCTGATCTTCATGTGGTACCCGGTGTTCCCGATCTTCTTCGCCAGGAGCCTGTTCGCGGATATACGGGCGGCCTCGAGCGCGATGTGCCGTATCTGGCACTGCTCGACCGCCCTCAGGGTCATGCGGACAGGGTAGTCCGCCTTGACGCCGTGCTCGAACTGTGTGATCCTGTTCGCGGGGACTCCGCCCATGTACTCCCTCCGGCAGTAGGCCTGCCCTTTGATCTCCCTGTACATGCTCGCGGGTTTCCTAGTCATGGGAACACACCTGGTGGAATTCTGATACCAGGTCTGCGGGATAAAGGTAGTCATATTTAAAACTCACTGACCACCGGAGGTTCATGGGCGGACGGCCTGGCCCGGCTGGCGGCGGGTGCCCCGGGGGTCGGGTATATCTATCCCCAACCCCTTGACAACAGCACATGGCCCGCAGGCACGTGAGCAAACGCGGGGCGAAGGACATCGCCGAGGAGAGAGTGGACATACTCTTCGAAGAGGCCGCCGCGGAGGCGCGCAGGGGGAACGATGTGAGGGCCAAGAGGTATGTGGGGCTCGCGCTCAGGATGAGCGAGAGGCACAAGGTCAAGGCAAGCCACAAGAGGACTTACTGCCCCGAGTGCCACGTGTACTTCGTCCCCCCGCGGAACGTCCGGGTAAGGACTGGCTCGGGAAGGGTGTCGATGACCTGCCTCTCGTGCGGGCACGTGCTGCGTTACCCGCTGAGGGCGGGCAAGGGAGGATGAGCGGATGGACAAGAAGAGGAGGGCGTTCCTGAAGGGGGCCGCCCAGAAACTGGAGCCCACGGTCCACGTCGGCAAGGACGGCGTCACGGACAAGGTCGTGGAAGAGGTCGTCAGGCAGCTCAAGCAGAAGCGCCTGGTCAAGGTGCGCCTACTGCCCTCGATGGAAGAGGACAGGCACGAGGCGGCCGAGCGCCTGGCCGCGAAGGCCTCCGCGGTGTTGATCGAGGTGCGGGGGCGGACCGCCGTGCTGGCCCAGGATTGACCGGACCCTGCTCAGGATTTATATCTCGACATGAACGTTGAGAGCCCACCTAAGGTGGCCAGGCATGTTGGACGCGAGGTTCATCCGGG
>JBFXGF010000142.1:0-4215 GCA_050178275.1 Thermoplasmata archaeon
CGCCGGGGCCGAACCGTAGGCCCCCTGCCGCCTCCAACCCCGCGGAAGCGGCTGTCCGCAGCAGGTTCAGGCTCGCGTTGATGTGCCTGTCCAGGCGCCATCCGCAAGAGCACTCGAACACCGCGCCCATTCGGGAATACTGTATCCTCCCACATATCGGGCACGTCCTGCTGCTGTATCTCGGGTCCACCTTGACGACGGGGACCCCTCTGACAGGCATGGATACAGGGAGAAGCCTCAGTGTATAACGGCCCAGCGGCTGCATGTAGTCAAAGGGCGTGTCTTCAGGCGCCTCAGATGGTCTTCACCACCCGAATTGTGACAGAACCATTGCGGAACAACGCTTATCTACGGTCATTAGGTTTAGGGAGAAACGTGGCCATCTTCTTCAACGATGAGTTCTACGGGCATGTTCAGGACCCGTTCCACCCGGAATCTCCGGAGAGGCTGAGAGGAATCGTGCAGAAGCTAAAGGCACACGACCTCTGGAAAGACGTGCGGCCGTCGAAGACCGGGCGCAGGGACTTGCTGAGGCTCGTGCACGAGGAAGATTACATAGACTTCATCGAGACGTGCGGCGAGTGCAACCTGACGATGGATACCAGGGTGCACCATGAGACTTACGGCATCGCCGCCCTGTCCGCACAGTGCGCGGTCGACGCCGCGATGCATTCGAAAGAGCACCACGAACCCACCTTCGCCCTCACGCGACCGCCGGGGCATCATGCGGGGCCGAACTACGGCATGGGATTCTGTTACTTCAACAACATTGCCATAACCGCGAAGAGGCTCCGCGAGGACGGGGACGGGCGCGTCGCCATCGTTGATCTGGACGTACATCATGGAAACGGGACGGAGCAGATATTCGCGGCCGACCCGAGGGTGCTCTACATCTCCACGCATCAGACGGGGATATTCCCGGGGACTGGCTCGTTGGATTTCCTGGGGAAGGGCGACGGAGAGGGGTTCAACGTCAACGTTCCCCTCGCGTCTGGGTGCGGGGACTCCACTTTCGACCTAGCGTACAAGAACCTCGTGGACCCGGTCCTCGAGCAGTTCCGACCGGACGCCGTCCTGGTCAGCGTGGGCGTGGACAACCATTACAGGGACCCGCTGGCATCACTGAGCCTCTCTTCGGACGGACACCTGAGGCAGGCGAGGCAGCTCTTGGCCTTCGTGAAGAAGAACTGCGGGAGCAGAATCACTTTCATGCTCGAGGGCGGGTACGACATCCCAGCGCTCTCCGAGGTCGTGGCTGGCATCGTAGGCGCGATGGAAGGCGTCGACGTACCCCTGGAGTTCACGGACATCGTGGACAACAGCTGCCTTGGACGCGGCACCGTCGAGAGGTGCATGAGGAACGCGTCTGAGTACTGGGATCTATAGGTTCGGCCTGCGCTTCCTGACGAGGTCGAGCTGCTTGTCGTGGTCCCTTCTGATATTGCTCTCAAGCTGGTTCAGAAGGGTGTCCGTCGCCTTGTACAGGTCCCAATCGACTGTCTTCATGTAGTACATGTTCTTGGAGGTCGTCAACCTCGCGCCCAGGCTATACTTGCTCTTGAACCCCTCAGGGTTGTAGACCGTGATGTGCATGGAGAACACTCTCGGGGGCAGTATCTTGTCTATCTTCTTCATCGACTTCCCGATCATCTCATAGAGGATGTCATAGACCTCGGGGTCTCCAGCGTCGAGGCCAGTCAACTGGACATAGACGCCTTCCCTCGGGAGGAGACCTATGACCTGCTCCATGAGGTCGACCTGTGACAGCACTCCGACCAGCTTCCCCTGCTCGGTGACGAACAGTGTGGACAGCCTCTTGTCCATCATGACCCCGACAGCGCTCTCAAGCGAGTCGGACGGCGAGACGGAGACCGGGGAGCCGTTCATTATGCCGCTAACCCTCACATCGGTGGCCTCCCTGCCAGAACCCATTATCTCGTTCGGTGGCTTGGACGCCTTCGGAGACCATATCACATCCATCACCTCGGTCATCCCGACGGCGCCGACCAACATATCCGCGTCGTCGACGACGGGCAGGGCCTTCTCGTCAAGTCCCGTCATCATCACCTGGGCCTTCCTGACGGACTCCTTGGCCGTGATAGCGTGCGGGTTCCGGCTCATCATCTCCGAGACCTTCTTCGACCTGAGCTCGTCGACTTTCGGGAGCATCCTCACGATGTCCGTCCTGGAGACGAACCCTACAATCTTGTGATTCCTCACAACCGGGGCGCCCCTCACGCCCGATGACAGGAGCTCCTCGGCGGCGTCGAGGACCTTCATATCCTCCTCGAGCTTCGGAGCTGGAATCATCACGTGCTCGACCTTGGCGCTCAATGGCATGTTCCTGCGCGCGAGCATGACCCTGTGGCTGAAGAGGCCCAGCGGTTTGTCCCCGTCGAGTACGGGCATCTCACGGACCTTGTTCTTCCTCATCCGGGACATTACCGCGGATACTGTCTCTCCCTTACTAGCAGTCAGAGTCGGTGGGCTCATGATGTCCTTCACGAGCAACTTGTCTATCGCAATCGCCTTCAAACGAAACACATCCGTGCATGGGCCAAATCGCCGAAAACTCCGTGGTTGCCCATCTTTCCTCACCAATGCCGATGCCTCATCTAAATACTTTCTATCCCCTTTCACCGAGTGATAGCGACGTCAATGCTTTATATCGAACGTCTAATCCGGTACATCGTAGGAATCGCGCATCTGGGGCCCTGTGTATGGCGGGTGCGCGGAGGCATCAGATTTGACAGAGGGATCCGGGGTTTCCTCGCGCGCGGGCGGGCGCATCGCAGGGGGAGAGGCGCTGGGAAATCGGTCGATGGGGGACAGTGAGATGGGTTTTCGCACATTGGATGATTTCAACCTCCGCGGGAAGAAGGTGCTCCTGAGAGTGGACATCAACTCACCCGTTGACGAGAAGACTCTGTCGTTAGAGGACGGGTCTAAGATACTCTCGTCTGTCCCGACGATCAGGGAGATCGTCGACAGGGGGGGTAAGGTGGCCGTCCTAGCGCACCAGGGAAGGCCCGGGGACTACGACTTCATACCGTTGAACGAACACGCAAACTACCTCAGCAGGTACTTGGGCAGGAAGGTCCGGTACGTGAACGACATCTTCGGGGTGCACGCACTGAAGGCGATAGACGGGCTCGCCGAGGGCGAGTGCATCCTCATGAAGAACGTGAGGTGCTTCGGGGGCGAACAGGCGAGCAAGAACCCGGAGGAGCACGCCCAGTCCGAGATGGTCAAGGCTTTGGCGCCGAAGTTCGACCTGTTCATAAACGACGCTTTCGCGTCGTCTCACAGGTCGCACGTGTCGCTCGTTGGGTTCACGGTCGTGCTGCCATCGGCCGCCGGAAGGCTCCTGGAAAAGGAGATCTCTACCCTCTCCGAGGTGTTCCAATCCCCCAAGAGACCTTCGACCTACATATTCGGGGGGAAGAAACTCTTGGACGCTCTGGTCGCGATAGAGAGACTCGCCAAGAATGAGTCCGTCGACTTCATCATAGTCGCTGGCCTCGCGGGCTACGGTTTCCTCTGGTGCCTCGGGAACAAGGTAGGCTCAAAGACCGAAGAACTCATCAAGAAGGACTTGACGGAGGAGGGCGTGCGGCAAGCGAAAAGGCTCTGGGAGGAGCACAGTGACAAGATCCTGCTACCCTTGGACGCAGCCGTCGAGGAGGGCGGGGAGAGGAAGGAGTACGCTGTCGGCTCCCTGCCCGAGGACGCTGCCGCCCTTGACATCGGCGCGGAGACCGTCACGAGGTTCTGCGATACCGTCATGAAGTCCAAGACTGTGTTCCTATCAGGGCCGCCTGGCGTTTTCGAGCGCGAGAAGTTCGCTGATGGCACGAAGGCACTCTATAACGCGATAATCGAGTCCGGGGCGTTCTCCGTCATAGGCGGAGGACACTCGAGCGCTGCTGCGAACAAGCTCGGGCTGATGGGTAAGTTCTCTTACTGCAGCACCGGGGGCGGGGCGCTCGAGAGATTGATGCTCGGCAAGCCCATGCCCGTGGTCGAGGCTCTCAGGGAGTCCGCGAAGAGGTTCTAATCAGTCGTACGGGAAGCCCTTCTTGACGGCCCCGCCCAATATCGTTCCGCCCAGAGACCGAGCCCTTATCAGGCCTCTCAGAGGCACGCCATCCACCTCGTTCATGCTGCTCTTGTTGACTATGACGAGGACCAGGACCGGCTCGCCGCCAGCCTCCT
>JBFXGF010000143.1:0-4203 GCA_050178275.1 Thermoplasmata archaeon
TCCCGTAGCCCCTCTCCGTCACGGACAGCAGCAGGTCCTCGGGGTCGACGATAGCCATGCTGACGACCTCGTCGCCCTTCCTCAGGCGGACGCCGCGGACGCCGTAGGTCGCCCGGCCGGTCGCCCTGACGTTCGTCTCGTCGAACCTCGCCGCGAAGCCCTTCCTGGTGGCCAGCACCACCTCCTTCGTGCCGTCCGTGAGGGCGGTGTCGACCACCTCGTCGCCCTCCTCGAGCCTGATGGCGATGATGCCGCTCTGCCTCACGTGGGAGTACGCGTCGAGCCTCGTCTTCTTGATGAGCCCCTTCTTGGTCGAGAACACCAGGTACCTGTCGCCGTCGAAGTGCTTGACCGGTATCTTGCTCATGACCTTCTCGCCGTCCTCTAGGTGCTCCAGGAGGTTCACGATGGGCTTGCCCTTCGCGTGCCTGCCACCGACGGGGATCTTGTACGCCTTGAGCCAGTACGCGCGCCCCTTGTTGGTGAAGTACATCACGTAGTCGTGGGAGCAGGTGACGAACATGTCCACGATGTAGTCCTCCTCCTTCGTCTCCATGCCTATGAGGCCCACGCCTCCCCTGTGCTGCGACTCGTACGTGTCGAGCGATATCCTCTTGATGTAGCCCGTCTGGCTCGTCATCACGAGGACGTTCTCCATCGGTATGAGGTCCTCGATGTCCATGTCCATGGCGTTGGCCTCTATCCGGGTGCGTCTCCCGTCCCCGTACTTCGCCTTGAGGGCGACGATCTCGGACTTGATGATCCCCAGGATCTTCTTCTCGTCCTTCAGGATGGCGCGGTACTCCGAGATGAGCTTCGTGACCTGCTCGTGCTCCTCCCGGACCGCCTGCATCTCCATGCCCGTCAGGCGCTGCAGCTGCATCTCGAGTATGGCCTTCGTCTGCTCCTCGGAGAGCATGTACTTCGAGATGAGCGAGGTCTTGGCCTCGTCCCTCGTCTTCGCCTTCCTGATGAGCCTGATGACCTCGTCCAGGTGGTCCAGGGCGACCAGCAGCCCCTCCAGTATGTGCGCCCTCTTCTCCGCCTGCCTCAGCCTGAACTCGGTCCGCCTCTTGACCACGTCGAACCTGTGCTCGATGTGGTACTCCAGCATCTCCTTCAGGGACAGCACCCTCGGCTGGTTGTTCACGAGGGCGAGGTTGATGATGCCGAAGGTCGTCTGGAGCTGCGTGTGCGCGAAGAGCTGGTTGAGCACGACGTCCTCGATCGCGTCGCGCTTGAGCTCGATGAGTATCCTGAGCCCCTCCTTGTCCGACTCGTCCCTGAGGTCGCTGATCCCCTCGATCCGCTTCGTCTTGACGAGCTCCGCGATCTCCTCCATGAGGGTGCTCTTGTTGACCATGTACGGTATCTCTGAGACGACTATCTGGGCCCTGCCAGTGTCCTCGTCGTGCTCCATGTTCGCCAGGGCGCGCACGCGTATCCTGCCCTTGCCCTGGGCGTAGGCCTCGTGTATCCCCTGGGCGCCGTATATGATCCCGCCCGTGGGGAAGTCCGGGCCTTTGATGATCTCGACGAGGTCCTTGAGCTCGACGTCCTTGCCCTGGACCTGCCTGTCTATCATGAGCGAGATGGCGTCGACGACCTCGCCCAGGTTGTGCGGGGGTATGTTCGTGGCCATGCCGACCGCGATGCCCGACGAGCCGTTCACGAGCAGGTTGGGCAGCTTCGCGGGGAGCACGAGCGGCTCCTTCAGGGACCCGTCGAAGTTGTCCGCGAAATCGACCGTGTCCTCGTCCACGTCCACGAGCATCTCCGACGCGATGGACGAGAGCCTGCACTCGGTGTACCTCATGGCCGCCGCGGAGTCGCCGTCTATGCTGCCGAAGTTGCCCTGACCGTCTATCAGCATGTAGCGCATCGAGAAGTCCTGGGCCATGCGGACGATGGTGTCGTAGATGGCGGTGTCGCCGTGCGGGTGGTACTTGCCGAGCACCTCACCGACCACCCTGGCGGACTTCTTCTGGGCCTTGTTGTGGACCAGGCCCATCTCGTTCATGGCGAAAAGGATGCGTCTGTGGACGGGCTTCAGCCCGTCGCTCACGTCCGGGAGCGCGCGCCCCACGATGACGCTCATGGCGTAGTCGATGTAGGACTTCTTCATCTCGATCTCGATCGGCCGCAGGACCAGCTTCGCGGCGATTTTCTGTCCCTGTTCCTGTTCGTCTGTCATGGCCGATCACCTATACGTCCAGGACCTCCACCTCTTTCGCGTGGTCCTGGATGAACCTTCTCCTCGGCTCGACGGCGTCGCCCATGAGGACATCGAACAGGATGTCCGCCTCGACCGCGTCCTCTATCGTGACCTTCTTCATGATGCGCGAGCTCATGCTCATGGTGGTCTCCCTGAGCTGGTCCGCGTTCATCTCGCCCAGGCCCTTGTACCTCTGGACCTCGGCGCCCTGGCCCACTGTCTGCAGCAGGTCGGAGAGCTCCCTGTCGGAGTACACATACGTCTCCGACTTGCCCTTCTTGACCCTGTACAGCGGTGGCTGCGCGATGTAGACGTAACCCGCCTTGATGAGCTCCTCCATGTGCCTGAAGAAGAACGTCAGCAGGAGCGTCCGTATGTGCGCGCCGTCGACGTCCGCATCGGTCATTATGCAGATCCTGTGGTACCTGGCCTTCGAGATGTCGAACTCGGCGTCGATCCCTGTCCCGAGCGCGGTGATGATCGTCCTGATCTCGGCATTCTTGAGCATCTTGTCCAGGCGCGCCTTCTCGACGTTGAGGATCTTGCCCCTGAGCGGCAGTATGGCCTGGAACGTGCGGTCCCTGGCCTGCTTCGCGCTGCCCCCGGCGGAATCGCCCTCGACGAGGAACACCTCGCACTTGGACGGGTCCTTCTCAGAGCAGTCGGCCAGCTTCCCTGGCAGGTTCCCGATGTCCAGCAGGCCCTTGCGCCTCGTGAGCTCCCTCGCCTTCCTCGCGGCCTCCCTGGCCTGGGACGCCAGGACCGCCTTGCTGATGCACGCCTGGGCGACCTTGGGGTTCTCCTCGAGGAACTCGAACAGCTTCTCGCTGACCGCGCTGTCGACGATGCCCCTGATCTCGCTGTTGCCCAGCTTGGTCTTCGTCTGGCCCTCGAACTGCGGCTCCGGGAGCCTGACGCTTATGACCGCCGTCAGGCCCTCCCTGGCGTCCTCGCCTGCGAGCGTGTCGCCGTTGGGCTTCAGGAAGCCGTACTTCTTGGCGTAGTCGTTGATGGTCCGGGTCAGGGCCGACCTGAAGCCGACCATGTGCGTGCCGCCCTCGATGGGGTGTATGTTGTTAGCGAACGTGTGTATGTTCTCGGAGTAGCTGTCCGTGTACTGCATGGCCAGCTCGACCGTCACCCCGTCCTTCTCGACGATGAGGTATATGGGCTTCTCGTGCAGGCAGGACTTGCTCCGGTTGATGTACTGGACGAACTCGATGATCCCGCCGTCGAACTTGTACGTGTTGGCCTGGGCCGTCTTCGGCTCGGATATCGACAGCTTCAGGCCCTTGTTCAGGAACGCGATCTCCCTGAACCTGTTCGAGAGAGTCTCGTAGCTGAACTCGACGGTCTCGAATATCTGCGCGTCCGGCTTGAACGACACGACGGTCCCGGTGCTCTGGGCGTCACCCACGATCTGGACCGTGCCCGTCGGCGCGCCCCTCTGGTACCTCTGGAAGTGGACCTTGCCCCTCCTCTTCACCCTCACCTCCAGCCATTCCGACAGGGCGTTCACGACGCTCAGGCCGACCCCGTGCAGGCCCCCGGAGACCTTGTATGTCTTCCTGTCGAACTTGCCGCCGGAGTGTAGCCTCGTCAGGACGAGGTCGAGCGTGTCCTCCTTGTACTTCTTGTGCGCGCCGACCGGGATGCCCCTCCCGTCGTCCTCGACAGAGATGCTCCCGTCATCGTTCATGACCACGTTGATCGTGGTGCAGAAGCCGCCCATGGCCTCGTCTATGCTGTTGTCGACCACCTCGTACACGAGGTGGTGCAGGCCGTAGACGTCCGTGCTGCCGATGTACATGCTCGGCCGCTTTCGAACGGCCTCCAAGCCCTCGAGGACCTGAATCTTCTCTGTATCGTATCCGCTGTCATCCTGTGGTTTGTCCATGCTGCTCGCGTCTCCATGAGGCGGGCTCGGAAGCCCATGATCTGTAAACGCATCCCATCCGTTTTTACGGCGCTTTTTCGGGTGTGTTTCT
>JBFXGF010000144.1:0-4197 GCA_050178275.1 Thermoplasmata archaeon
CACTATCCTCTCCGTGGCCCCGGAGTCGTGGTGGCCGCCCCTTCTAGGGGCGATGGCGTCTATCTCGTCGAGGAACACGATGCAGGGGGACACCTGTTTCGCCTTCTTGAAGATCATCCGGACGGCCTTCTCACTCTCGCCCACCCACTTGGACATTATCTCCGGACCCTTGATCGATATGAAATTGGCCTTGGACACGTTGGCGATGGCCCTGGCGATCAAGGTCTTGCCGGTCCCGGGCGGGCCGTACAGGAGCACGCCTCTCGGGGGCCTGATGCCCAGACGGTCGAACGACGCCGGGTCCTCGAGCGGCAGCTCGATCGCCTCGTGCAGCTCCTTCTTGATGTCGTCCAGCCCGCCGACGTCGTCCCACGAAGTCTTCGGAATCTCGACCAATACCTCCCTCATCGCGCTCGGCTCTATCTCCTTCAGCGCGTCCGAGAAGTCCGCCGCCGTGACCTTCATCTTCTCGAGCAGCTCCGCCGGGATGGGCTTCCCGAGGTCTATGTCGGGCAGGTACCTCCTCAACGCCCTCATCGCGGCCTCGCGCGCGAGCGCGGCCATGTCCGCGCCTACGAACCCGTGCGTCGCCCCGGCTATCCTGTCGACGGCGATGTCCTCGGCCAGCGGCATGCCCCTGGTGTGTATCTCGAATATCTCCTTACGGCCGCTCACGGTCGGGACGCCGATCTGTATCTCCCTGTCGAACCTTCCCGGCCTCCTCAGGGCGGGGTCTATCGCTTCCTCCCTGTTCGTGGCGGCGATCACTATGACGTTGCCCCTGGTCGTCAACCCGTCCATGAGCGTAAGCAGCTGGGCCACGACCCTCCTCTCGACCTCTCCATGCACTTCGTCCCTCTTCGGCGCGATGGAATCCAACTCGTCTATGAATATGACTGACGGGGCGTTCTTCTCGGCCTCGGTGAATATCCCCCTTAGCTTCTCCTCGCTCTGTCCGTAGAACTTCGACATTATCTCGGGGCCCTGAATCGAGAAGAAGTTGGCCCCAGCCTCGTTCGCGACCGCCCTCGCGATGAGGGTCTTGCCCGTGCCGGGCGGGCCGTAAAGTAGCACGCCCTTCGGAGGGTCTATCCCGAGGCGGGTGAATATCTCGGGGTGTTTGAGAGGCAGCTCGATCATCTCTCTGATCCTCTGCAGTTCGTCCTCCAGGCCTCCGATGTCCTCATAGGTCACGGACGGCCTTGCCAGCTCCGTGACCTCAATCGGCTCGGTCTTCACGGACAGCTCCGTGACCTCAGTGATCTGGACTATCCCGTTCGGTGTCGTCGAGGCCACAACGAACGGCAGGAACCCCCCCATGAGCGCGATGTTGGGGATGATGATCTCGTCACCCTTGACGAGCGCCCTGTTCAGGAGACCCTTCTTGAATAGCCCCTCCACTCCCTGGCCGAACCGGACCCTCTTACCAGCGGGTATCTTGGGGCGACCACTATCTTCTGGGCGGCCTGGGCCTCGGCCTTCCTGACCGTGACATTCTCGCCTATGGACACCCCGGCGTTGCCTCTTATCATCCCGTCGATCCTGATTACGCCCTTGCCCTCGTCCTCGTGAGCCGCCCTGAACACCTTCGCGGCGGTCTTCTTCGTGCCAGCTATCTCGATTATCTCGCCGACATCGGCGTTCAGCTCCTTCCTCGTGAAGGAGTCTATCCTGGCCCTCCCCAGGCCGACCTCGGACTGGTGGTGCGCCCGCGCGACCCTGAGGGTTATCCCATCCGCTTGCTTCTTGGCCATCTGACCGGCAAATCACCCACTCTGCGGAAAAACGTTTGGGAGGTTCTGCCCCCCTCGCTGACATTCGGCGGGCGCCCCCGTCCGTGTGACGATGTTCGTACCCACTGGCGCAGGATGCACTATCATTCGGCTGGGGCCCTGGATATGCCCGGAAGACTGGGAAAACGAGGGGTTGCTGGGAAAGCCTTAAGAAAGCCCTGCATATACAAAACATCGCGAGGCATCAGGATGCATGAGATACGTTTCCACGGCCGCGGCGGGCAAGGCGCGGTCATGGCTGCACAGGCTCTCGCGAGCGCAGCGCACCAGGAAGGCGGTTACGCGACCGCTTTCCCGTTCTTCGGGGCTGAGAGGAGAGGCGCCCCCGTGCTCGCGTTCACGAGGATTGACAAGGGCAGGATATACAGGAAGACGCAGGTATACGAGCCGGACGTCGTGGTCGTACTCGACGAGTCGCTCATCGACGTCGTGAACGTCGTAGACGGCTTGAAAGAGGGCGGCATGGTCATCGTCAACACGACCAAGCGGCCCGAGGAAGTCGACGTGGGCAAGGATGTCAAGCTCGCTACGGTCGACGCCACGTCCGTGGCCCTCGAGATACTCAAGCAGCCCGCGACGAACTCGTCCATACTCGGCGCCCTGGCCAAGGCCACCGGCATCGTCAGTATTGAGTCCATCGAGAAGGGCATCATGCAGATATTCGGTGACAGGCTGGGCCCCAAGATCGGCGAGAAGAACGGCCTGGCCGCCAGGGCGGCCTACGACCGCACGGTCGTCGGCGAGTCGCACGGGAAGCGCCCGCTCACGAAGCCGAAGAAGTGGCTACCGGACGTCAACGAGCTGCCGATGGGGGTCGCCGGGGTCACGAAGCAGACGGACGCGGGCATGGTTGGCCCGGGCTCGTTCAAGGAGAACAAGACCGGCAGCTGGAAGGTCTTCCACCCGGAGTATGACAAGGAGAAGTGCACGATGTGCAACTTCTGCTGGTTCTACTGCCCCGAGGGCTGCGTGTACAGGAAGGGCGACCACATGGAATTCGATATGGACTACTGCAAGGGCTGCGGGATATGCGCGAACGAGTGCCCCGCTGACGCGATCAAGATGGTGAGGTGATAAGATGGTCCACAAGGTCGTAACCGGCAACTACGCGGCGGCATACGGGGCCATGAGGAGCAGGGTCAAGACCATAGCCGCCTACCCCATCACCCCACAGACGTTCATAGTGGAGCACCTGTCCGAGTTCGTCAACAACGGGGAGCTGGACTGTGAGTACATCGAGGTAGAGAGCGAACACTCAGCCATGAGCGCGTGCGTGTCCGCGAGCGCCTCGGGCGTCCGCACGTTCACGGCCACCTCGTCCCAGGGCCTCGCCCTGATGCACGAGATACTGCCGATCGCGAGCGGCCTCAGGCTGCCCGTGGTCATGGCTATCGTGAACAGGTCGATAGCGGCTCCTATCAACATCTGGGTCGAGCACAACGATATCATGCCCGAGAGGGACTCCGGGTGGCTGCAGGTCTTCTGCGACCACAACCAGGAGGTCCAGGACATGGTCCTGCAGGCGTTCAAGATCGCGGAGGACAAGCGCGTCGCGCTGCCGATGTCCGTCGGTTTGGACGCGTTCATACTGTCGCACACGGTCGAGCCAGTGGACCTGATATGTTCCGAGGACGCTGACAAGTTCCTCCCGGCCTACAGCCCGCCGAGCCCGATCCTCGACACGAAGGATGTCAAGTCGGTCGGGGTGTTCGTGCCGCCCGAGTACATGATGGAATGCAGGTGGCAGCAGGACAAGGCCATGCGGAGCGCCCCCCCGGTGATCGAGGAGGTCAACAAGCAGTTCGCCCGGCAGTTCGGCAGGGACTACGGCGGCATGATCGACCCGTACATGTGCGATGACGCGGAGGTCGTGCTCATCACACTGGGCACCGTGAGCTCCACGGCCCATGAGGTCGTGGACGAGCTGCGCGCCCAGGGCAAGAAGGTCGGCCTGGTCAAGCAGAGGTTCTGGAGGCCGTACCCGACCAAGGAGCTCAGGGCCATCGCGGAGAAGGTGAAGGCGGTCGGCGTGTTCGACAGGGCGGTGTCCTACGGGATAGCTGGCCCGTCGTACATAGAGTTCAGGAACGCGGCCTACGGCCTGAACGTGCCCACCATGGACTTCATCGGGGGCCTGGGAGGGAACGACGTCTCGTTGGCAGACATACGGCTCATATACGAGCGCCTGTTGGAGGCGGCCAAGACCGGGAAGCCCAGGCGCGAGGTGACCTGGCTCAACACCAGGGGGGTGGAGCAATGAAGCTCAAGGAGATGCCGGACGAGGAGATGTTCACGAGAGGGCACACGGCCTGCGCGGGCTGCGGAGGCGCGATCGCCGTCAGGAACCTGATGAAGATACTGGGCAAGAACACGGTCGTCGTCAACCCCGCGTGCTGCCTCCTCA
>JBFXGF010000145.1:0-4157 GCA_050178275.1 Thermoplasmata archaeon
CTCCTGATGAAGCAGGAGGCCCTGTCCGGCAGGGAGATAGCCCTGAAGGCCAGGGAGGACGAGCTGAAGAAGTCCTCGGAGCGCGCCCAGAGGTTGATAGAGCGCTCGGACAAGCAGATGAACGAGCTCGTGGACAAGGAGGCCAACGTGCTGACGCGCGAGAAGGCGCTCGCCGAGAAGGAGGCCGAGCTGAAGAGCGCCCTCTCCGGCCTGAACGAGCGGCTCGCGGAGGCTGAGCGCGTGAAATCCGCGGTCAGCGACAGGGAGAAGCAGTACATGTCGCTCGCGGAGGCCACCAGGGCTAAGATGGCCGGCATGACGACCAAGGAGCAGGAGGTCGAGCGCAAGGCCGCCTCGCTCGCCAGGCGCGAGGAGAGCGCCAAGGAGCTGGAGAAGAGGCTCAAGGCCGAGCAGGACCAGATGAACTCCAAGCTGAGGATGCTGCTGGAGAAGGAGAAGGACCTCAAGGCCGAGGAGGCGAAGATCGCCCTGAGACACGCGGAGCTGGAGTCGATGGAGAGGGAGACGCTCTACACCGTGGACGAGGTGGAGAAGGCCAGGCACATGCCCGAGCCGGAGCCGGACACCTCGTACAAGGCCATCGAGCTCAGGGAGAGGCACCTGCGCGAGAAGGAGCAGGAGATGAAGTCCAGGCTCTACCAGCGCGAGAAGGAGCTCGAGCAGCGCGAGCACGCGCTGCAGGCGCACCTGAGGAAGGACCTGGACGAGATGGAGGCCGACGTCGAGACCGAGGTCGTCGAGGAGAAGGTGAAGACCGGGATAGAGCGCCTGGACGACCTGCTCCTGGGGGGCATGCCGTTCTCGTCGAACGTGCTGTTCGTCGGTCCGCCGTTCATCGGCAAGGAGACCGCGATGCTCCTGCTGATCGCGGAGGGGCTCAAGAAGGGCGTCCCCGCGGTCATCATCACGACCTCACGACCGCCGCACGAGATCGCCGGGGACATGGCCCCGATCATGCCCACTTTCATGGAGTTCGAGCAGCTGGGGCTGGTGCACTGGATAGACGCGTCCGGGCTGGCCCAGGACTCCGCGCCCAGGCGCAACTCCACCAGGGTCAGGTCCGCGGACGACTTCGCGGGCATCGCGAAGGCGCTGGACGCGACCATGAAGGCGGTGCTGTCCAGCGGCCGGAAGTACTTCAGGCTGGCGTACATGTCCCTGTCGATGAGCATCACGAGCGCGGACGAGAAGAAGACGGTCCAGTTCGTGCAGGAGCTCTCGAGCAAGGTGCGGCAGGCGCACTCGGTGGCGGTCTACGCGGTCGAGAGGGGCATGCACACGGACCAGCAGCTGGGTTCCATCCAGGCGCAGATGACCGGGGCGATACACTTCAAGACGGAGAAGCAGAAGACGCTCCTGAGCGTGGAGGGCGTCTGCGACGCGCAGACCCGGAACTGGGTCGATTACAGGCACACGAACAAGGCCCTCATGATCGGAGCATTTTCGCTCGAGCGGATACGATAGTCAAATACCCCGACCCCGGTGCGAGCGCCGTCGGCAATGTGTCCATTGATACGTCTAGGCAACGGCATCGTGCTCGAGATGGGCGGCCGCCGGTTCAGGTTCGACCCCAGGAGGACCGTGGCTGGCGACCTGAACCTGATATCGCACGCCCACTCGGACCACCTACCGTCCTCGTTCCGCACGCTCGAAGCGCTGTGCTCGGATGTCACGAGGGACCTCGTGAAGGCGCGCCGGGGGAAGGAGCTGGTGAGGACGGAGGACGCGTGCGTGGAGTCCCTGGACGCTGGCCACGTACCCGGCTCGAACATGTTCCTCGTCTCGGGCGAGAGCACCGTGCTCTACACCGGGGACTTCTGCACGCGGAGGAAGGCGCACCTCGGCCCCGCCAAGCCCGTCAAGTGCGGCTCCCTCGTGATAGAGGCCACTTACGGCAGGCCCCGCTATGTCTTCCCGGACCACGAGGAGGTCCTCGGCGCGGCCAGGGACTGGCTCGAGGACCTGGTGGCCCGCGGGACGTCCGCGGTCCTGTTCGCCTACCCTCTGGGCAAGTCCCAGGAGCTCTCCGCCGCCTTCCGGGACCTGCCCCTGCGGCTGCACCCGTCAGTCGCGGAGAACAACAGGGTCCTGGGGAGGCACGGGTACGAGCTGTGCACGGACGAGCTGGACGAGCGCGGGGAGAAGGGCCCGGTGGTGTATATCACGTCGGGGATGGGCAAGGACAGGGAGAGGGTCGAGCGGATGAGGAGGTCGGGCGCGAAGACCGCGACGTTCTCCGGCTGGGCGCTCGACAGGGGCTTCGCGTACTCGTCGGCCGTGGACGAGGGTTTCCCGCTCTCGGACCACTGCGGGTACGACGAGCTGATGCGGTTCGTGGAGAAGTGCTCGCCCGACATCGTCTACACGACGCACGGGTCCGACAAGGCGTTCGCGGCCTCGGTCAGGAAGGAGCTGGGCATGGACGCCCGCCCGCTCGTGGCCAAGCAGAGGACTATGGACCAGTTCCGATGACTCACTCCTCGGGGCTCGTCCAACCCTTCGCGTAGGTCCCGGTCGGCATGAAGACCCTCGACACGTCTATGGCGAACCCCTCGGCCCGGCTCATGATCCCGTCCGCGTCCATCAGGGCGTGGCCGAGTCCGACCCCCTCGCCGCTCAGCGTCATGATCGCCACGATGCCGCCCTTGCGAATGTCGTCGTCGAGGGTGACTATCCCGGGCATGGCCACGTTGGCGCCGTGGCACACGGCGTCGACGGTCGAGTCCTTGATCTCGACCTTGGGGATGTGCGACATGAGGGTCTCCATGGGCCTCAGCATGCTCGAGATGGCGGAGCTGTCGCCCTGCCTGTGAGCCTCCATGGCGTCCTTGAGGTCGTGCAGCTGTACGGCGTCCGCCTCGGTGAGCCCGGCCGCCCTGGTCCTCCTGAGGTCCTGCAGGTGCGCCCCTGCGGCCAGCGCGTCCCCCATGTCCACCGCGAGGCTCCTGATGTACGTGCCAGCGTCGCACTCGACGTCGAACAGCACGTCCCTGCCGGAGACCTCGAGCACCCTCAGCTGGTGTACGCGCCTGGTCCTCTGCTCGCGCCTGACGGCGGAGCGCATGGGCGGCGTCTGGAATATCTCGTCCGTGAACTCGGAGACGACGGAGTCGAGACGCCTGCGGTCGACGTTCCCGTGCATCCTCATGACGCCCACGTACGCCTTTGTGCCGTAGTGTAGCACGTCCATCGCGCGGACCGAGATCCCGAAGCCCACGGGCAGGACGCCCGTCACGCGCGGGTCGAGCGTGCCGCCGTGGGCGGCCTTGTCCGCGCCGAGTATGTCCTTAGCCCAGGTGGTCACCTGGTGCGATGTCGGGCCCGACGGCTTGTCGATGACGACCACGCCGTTCCTCAGGAGCTCCTCGGTCGTGCGTTCGCCGGGGGACTTGCCGGCGCCGGACCTGAAGGCCTTCTTAGCCTTGACGAGCTTCTTCGCCATGTCTCCTCCGAGCCTCCTTGACTATGATGTCCGCCAGCTCGTCCGGGGCCATGCTCCCGGAGTCGAGCCAGAGGTCGTAAGCGTCGCAGTCGGAGGGGTCGATCCCGTAGTAGGCCTTGTACCTCTTCCTCTCCGACCGCTCTCTCGTCCTCATGTCCCTCAGCACCTCGGCCGCGTCCCCGCCCTCACGCCTGGCTATCCTCCCGGCGCGTATCTCCTCGGGCGCGTCGACGTACACGGTGAAGGACGGTATGCCCCTCTTCTTCAGCAGGGCGGCCGTGAGCCTCCCCTCGAGGACCAAGTCCTCCTTGGACTCGGCGATGGCCACGGTCCGCGCGTCCAGCTCCTTGTCTATGGTCTCGTCCTCCTCTGCCAAGGCGCCGAACATCTCGAGCCCGACACCCCTCTCCCCGGCCATCTGCCTGAACACCTGGCCGACGAGCACCAGCTCGTAACCGAGGATCTGCGCGACGAGCGCCGAAACGGTGGTCTTGCCGCTTCCCGGGGGGCCTGAGACCGCTATCCTCATGTCCGGACCTTCCGAATCAAGGAGCCTTCTCCTCGGCCTTAACCCCTTCGCCCGAGTCGAGGGCCCTGAGCTTCCTTCTGAACGTGAATATCTTCAGGCCTCTCTGGACGACCTGCCCGAACGGCAGCGTCATGAGCGAGTACAGGAGCACCCAGTTGGGCAGCA
>JBFXGF010000146.1:0-4155 GCA_050178275.1 Thermoplasmata archaeon
CGGATATACTGACGCCTGACGCGTCGAGGTGGTCCTTGACCTCGTCCCAGAGGGCCGCGAGTTTGAGACTCTTCTCGACCGTGGCGTCCAGCTTCTTCCAGTCCTTCTCGCCGTTCAACCGCTGCCCCGCGACTACGTTGTCGTATATGGACATGGTCGGGAACGGGTTCGGCTTCTGGAATACCATTCCGACCTTGCGTCGCACCTCGACAGCGTCCGTCTCTGGGTCGTAGATGTCCTTGCCGTCTAGGTACACTTTCCCCGTGACCCGGGCGCCTCTCACCACCTCGTGCATCCTGTTCAGGCACCGTATGAGGGTGGATTTGCCACACCCGGATGGGCCGATGATCGCGGTTATGGCGTTCTCTGGAATGGCCATGTTGATGTTCTTGACGGCGTGTACCTCGCCGAAGTACGCGCTCAAGCGTTCAGTGACAATCTTTCCTTCCATGTCTTCTTCACCGCCTTGAATGTCTTCATCCTCTTCCTCGTCAGCAGCCTGACGACTACGTTCAATGAAAGCACCATCGTAATCAGTACGAGTGCCGCCCCCCAGGCCTGCTCCTGCAGGTCGGCGTACGGGGACATGGCGTTCCTGAATATCACAAGGGGCAGAGCCGCGACTGGTTCCGTCAGCCCCGTCTCCCAGAAGTTGTTCCCGAACGATGTCAGTAGGAGCGGGGCGGTCTCGCCAGCTACCCTGGCGATGGCCAACAGCGCCCCCGTGACCAGCCCGGACCTGCCGTTCGATATGATGACCTTGAGCACGGTCCTCCACCTAGCGACTCCGAGTGCCAGCGACGCCTCCCTTAGGGAGTTCGGCACCATCCTGAGGGCCTCCTCGGTCGTGTTGGCCACGATCGGTATCATTATGATGGCGAGGGCGAACGCCCCGGATATCAGCGAGAACCCCACGAGGGTCACGATCAACGAGTACGCGAACAGCCCGATGACAATTGACGGGAAGTTCGCAAGGATGTCATTGAAGAACCTGACGGTCCTGCCGAACGCGTTGTCTCCGTACTCCGAGACGTAAACCCCCGTCAGGATTCCGAGCGGGAGTCCAATCAGGCTGGCCCACATGACGAGGAGGAGCGACCCCAGGATGGCGTTGCCTATTCCCGAGTCCGGCGAGCCCGCGCTCTTGGTCCGTTCGGTCAGGAACGTCCAGTCTATTGCGGGGGCGCCTCTGCTGATCACCTCTATGAGTATCGATACGAGGGGGATGAGGGCAACTAGGACACACCCGAGAGCGAGCAGGGAAGCAGCCCAGTTCTTCCACTTCCGGGATTTGTAGCTCCTCATAGTCCCCCTCCTGTCATCGGGACCGCCTTCATCACTCGCCCAACCATCAGGCGAGCGAACACATTCACCACGAACGCGACAACGAAAAGGACGACTCCTATCTCGATCAGCGATGAGAGCATCAGGCCCTCAGCCTCGCCCCAGTTGTTGGCAATCACGCTCGCCATGGTCTGGCCGGGGTCTAGCAGGGACCACGAGATGATGTTCGCATTTCCGATGGTCATCGTCACGGCCATCGTCTCGCCCACCGCCCTTCCGAGGCCGAGTATCGTCGCCCCGAATATTCCCGACCTTGCGTAGCTGAGTACCGCCATTCGTGTAGACTCGTACTTGGTCGCTCCGAGGCTGAGGGCGGCCTCCCTCTGTGAGTCGGGCACGGCCATCATGCTTTCCTTGGAGACTGACGCGACCGTGGGTATGATCATGACGGCGAGTATGAGCCCCGCCGCCAGCTTGTCGATTCCGAACGCCGATCCCTCGAAGAAGGGCGTCCAACCGAGTATGTCTATCAGGAAAGGCTCCACTGACCCCGTGAGTATGGGTCTGAGGGTATAGATGGCCCAGAGGCCGTATATGACGCTAGGCACGGCGGCGAGCAGCTCTATCAGGAACGAGAGTGGCTCTCGTATCCACGCGGGCGCGAGTTCCGACAGGTATATCGCGATGCCGATGCTGACTGGCACCCCTATAATCACCGCGATAGCGGAGGTCATGAGGGTGCCGAATATGAATGGAAGCGCGGTGTACAGGTCTCTGTTGGGATCCCACACCACGCTCGTGAGGAAGTCGACCCCGAACACGTCGATGGACATGCGGGCGTCGAAGACGAGCTTCAGGACGAGACCCCACAGTAGTGATAGGACGATTGCCGCGACGGCCATCACTGAGTACTTGAAGACCCTGTCCTCAAGGGAGGCCCTTCTCCTTCTCCTGTTGCTTCCCTGCTTTGTCGTAGTTCGCATCTCTCTCGCCTGGCCCGCGCCCCCAGGTCCGTCGGGGTCCTAGTCCCGTCGGTTTGGGGTTTGTTGGAATGGGTTTGCCAATGGGTTTCACTCACCGCTATCAGTCAATCAAGGGCTCGCCGTTGTAGGTTATGGCTCTGAGCGACTCCTCATTCAGTTCGACCACCGCATCGGGGAGGGGCGCGTACTGCAACGGGCTGGAGAGCGCCTGCCCATCGTCGTGAACCGCCCACCATAGGAAGTCCAGGAGCGCCTCAGCGGACGTCTTGTTCATCTTCGTGTCCTCGTTGTACAACTCCTTGTAGATGAGTATGTACGAGAAGGTGACGATCGGATACGAGTCCGCGCCAGGGGCGTTGAGGACATGTACCTCGGACCAGTCGCCGTCGCCAGCTGGTAGTGTAGGGACGGCGGCGGCTGCCGCGGCGGCCGTCGTCTCGAGCGACGCCGTGACGAACAGTCCATCATGGTTCTCCATCTGCGCGAACGATATGTCGTTCTCCAACGCGTATGCGAGCTCGATGTACCCAATCGAATATTCGGTGCCCTGGACCGCTTGCGCCACGCCGGAGTTGCCGGACTGTGCGAGCGTTCCGTTCGGCCAGGCTATGGTCTTGCCTTGCCCGTACAGTTCCTCGAACACTGGACTGACTATGGCCAGGTAGCCGGTGAACACGAAGGTCGTCCCGGACGAGTCCGACCTCACGACGGTGGCAATCGACTCATCGGGCAGCGTCACGCTCGGGTTGAGCGCCGCGATCTCAGGGTCGTTCCAGGATGTGATGTTCTTCATGAATATTCTGGACGCGGTGCTTCCGTCTAGCTTGAGTGCGGATACCCCTGGCAGGTTGAATGCGATGACCACGGCGCCCAGCGTCTCAGGTATGTGTACGAGTCCGTAGGTCGAAGAGTCCGTCGCGCTCAGGGGGGCGTCTGTGCCCGCGAAGTCGACCTGCTTCTCCTTGATCTGCGTTATTCCTGCGCCGCTGCCACCGCCGCCATAGTTGATCTTCACGCCTCCGTCGGTGGCGTTGTAGTATTCGTCAGCCCATTTCAATATCAAAGGCATCGGGAATGTCGCGCCCGCACCAGTGAGCGTGACGCTCCCGCCCGATCCCATGGACAGCAATCCCGTCGCAAAGGCGGCGATTACGATTATCGCCACCACCGCGATCGCGACCACGACGTACATCATCCGGTTGCCTCCTTTGTGAGGCATAATGGCTGGCCTTTCACTGTTTTGGTCGTTGTCTTCCTCAGTCCCGCTCATGTTCTCATCACTCCAAGTCACACATGCGTTCGCTCACTTCGACTGCAGTTCAGTCGAGAGGTCCTCGGGGGCGTCGTCGAATAACTTCCTTGCCTCCAGGTCCATTGGCTCTGGTCCTCCAGTCGCTAGTTCTGGTTCCATCAGCCTCATCTCTCTTCATCCAGAGATTTGATGTGGGTGCAGAAGAGCATTCGCAGTGTAGAACCGACTGTCAAAGTGTGTCATTCGGGCAAATATATAGATATATATAGAAATCATACGCAAGACTGAAACCTGGACAGAGTATTGAGAACAACTGAGGAACGAGAGGGATAGAGGAGATGCGTATGCAGGAGACCAGGAAGATACAGAAGACAGGCGGGTCCACATATGTGGTGTCCCTTCCCAAGAAGTGGATTCAGACCACCGGGCTGAAGAAGGGTGATCAGGTGGCTCTCAGTGTCACCGGGGACGGCACATTGACGGTGGACCCACATATCCCGCGCGAATCTGAGAAGCTGGTCAAGGTCGTGGAAGTGACTCAGGCCACCGACTCGAAGACTCTCCTCAGACAGCTCGTCGGGTCATATGTCACAGGCTATGATATCATCGAGGTGCTCAGCTAGGGCCGTATCCCCG
>JBFXGF010000147.1:0-4142 GCA_050178275.1 Thermoplasmata archaeon
CATCAGCTCGCTCGTCCGGGCGTGGTTCATCATGTCCTCGTCGGCCGTGAGCAGCAGGACCTCGTAGTCCCCGTCCTTCGCCCAGGAACCGTACGACTGGGCGATCTCGATGTCGTTCCTCTCCTTGCCCCTGACGGCCGTGCCCTTTATCCTGAGCGCCCTCAGCTCCGACATGAGGTAGTTCATCTCGTTGAACGCCAGCTTCGCGAGCCTCTCACGTCTGCCGCTGCCGTTCCTGAACTCCTGCAGCAGCTCCTTGTGCGCGAACAGCTGGCCGAGCGCCTCGATCTCGCCCCTGGAGTACTTGTGCGTGATCCGCGAGTCGATCTCCACCTGGACGATCTCGCTCAGGACGTACCTGAAGTCCGAGGCGTCCACGGACCTGCCGGAACCAGGGTCGCGCATAGGCAAACCTCTGGACAGGAACCTGTAGTAGAGCACGTTCGTGTCGACCCCGACGAACACGGGCCGCGGACGCTTGTTCGGGTCCTTCGCCTCGTCCCTGAGGCTCATCAGCCGGCGCGCGACCTCCGCGTGGTTCCTGTACTTGACGAAGCCGGATGTCAGGAGGCACGTCTTGAGGTCGTTGTATGTCGGCAACTCGTCCGCGCTGACCCCCCTGTCCACGGGCTTGCGCCGCATCCGCTCCGTGTCGAAGTTCTGGTACGTGACGAGGTTCTTCAGCTCGGGTTTCTTGATGTCCAGCGTGAACAGCTCGAGGTCGTAGAACGGGTACTTCACATGCACGTACCTCGTGTTGCTGCCGTAGATGCAGTTGGTGAGTATCTGGAGCTCGCGCCGGTCGAGGACGAGCGGCTTCACCGCCACACCTCCTCCTTCAGGTCGACGAAGTGTTGCAGGTGGTAGGGTATCATCGGGTACGGGTTCGACGCGTTCCTCATGTCCTCCAGGTACAGGTAGAACACGTGGTCCACCTGCTTCTGCCAGGCGGATATGAGCGCGGACGACACGATGGCCTTCCTCCCGGGCGTGATGTCTATCGCGACCTCGTTCCCGGCCGACCGTTCGCGCTCCATCGCCGCCGTGATCTTCCTCCCCGAGGAGAGGAACTCCCCCTCCTCGATCCTCTCTGAGAACACCTGGATGTCCTTCCCGTAGGACTTCGCGAGCGCCTTCACCCATCTCGTCAGGACATCCCCGTCCATCTCGCGTCCCTGGGTCACGAACAGGTAGAGCCTGTCGGGCACATACCCCCTGCACATGGCCGCCCAGAGGCCGTTCAGGACGGGCCACCGGCTCACGCCTGTCATCGTGATGTAGACCTTGTCCGCCATCCCTTATCGCCGTGTAATCGCCTAGGGTGGTGATATAGCCCACTGTCCCCCCTCACAACATTAAAGCCACTTCCAGCCGTTCAGGGGCGCGTCATGACACAAGAGGTACTCTACCTGTCGCGCGGGGACGTCGAGTCGGTCGACCTCCCCATGGCGTCCGTGGTCGACGCCGTTGAGGCCGTGTTCCGCGAGAAGGGCGAGGGCAGGGTCGAGATGCCCCCGAAGCCCGGCATACACCCCGCCCCGGACTCATTCATACACGCGATGCCAGCATACGTCCCGGGCATGGGCGCCGCGGGCATGAAGTGGGTCAGCGGATTCCCCGCGAACCAGAAGGCCGGGCTCCCGTACATATCCGGCCTCCTGGTCCTGAACGACCCCGCGAACGGGATACCGACATGCGTCATGGACGCCACATGGATAACCGCCAAGAGGACGGGCGCGGCCACCGCGGTCGCCGCGAAGTACCTCGCCCGCAGGAACTCCAGGGTCCTGGGCGTCCTGGGGTGCGGCGTCCAGGGAAGGGCCAATGTCGAGGCCCTGATGGTCACATGCAAGTCCTTGGAGCAGGTGAGGGCCTACGACATCGACCGGAAGGCGCTCCAGAGCTACGTGGAGGATGTCAGGGTCAAGCACGGCATCAGCGTGACCGGCGTCGCGGCCCCGAGGAACGCGGTCGAGAGGTGCGACATCGTGGTCACCGCCGGCCCCATACTGAAACACCCAGAGCCGGGGATCGAGAATGGGTGGCTAGCCCGAGGCGCGTTCGCGTGCCCGCTCGACTTCGACTCTTACTGGAAGCCCGCCGCCATGCGGTCGGTGGACAAGTTCTGCACGGATGACAGGGAGCAGCTGGCGTACTACAAGACCGTCGGGTATTTCTCCGGGATCCCCGAGGTGCACGCGGACCTGGGCGAGGTCGTGACCGGCAGGAGGCCCGGCAGGGAGAACGACCACGAGCGGATCATGTCCATGAACCTGGGGGTCGCGATCGAGGACATGGCCACCGCCGTCGCGGTCCTGAAGAAGGCCAAGGCGGACGGCGTCGGCACTTGGCTGCCGCTATGACCCCCACATCGACAAGTTATGTAACCGCTGAACGAATTCATCGCAGTCTGGAGTGTGCCAAGATACCCCGCAAGTTCAAGGCCGAAGGCGACTTCGTCACACGGCTGGACCGCCCCGAGAGGCGGAAGGCGGTCCCGCCCAGCGACATCGTCCAGCGCATGCGCCTGTCCAGGAGGGACAGGCTCTTGGACGTCGGCGCGGGCATAGGCTACTTCTCGATCCCGCTCTCCGGGAAGGTCAAGGAGGTCGTGGCCATGGATTCCGAGCCGAAGATGCTCAGGGTCCTCGAGGATAGGGCCGCGCGCAGGCGCAGGGCCAACCTGTGCACGGCCGTCGGGGACGCCTTGTACCTGCCGTTCGACGACGGCTCGTTCGACCGGGTCTTCCTGGCGTTCGTGTACCACGAGCTCGCCATGCCCGCGCTGGTCCTCGAGGAGTGCTCACGCGTGCTCGGGCCCAAGGGCAGGTTGACGGTCATCGACTACCAGAGGCTGAAGACCCCGTTCGGACCCCCAATGGAGGAGAGGAAGCCGCCCGAGCACGTGGAGGCCCGGGCCAAGAAGAGGTTCTGGATGGAGGCCCTGTACAGCGAGGCGGTGTATTACCAGCTCGAGTTCAGAAGACCGTGATCGGAGGGCTGGCGCCCCGGTCGGGATTCGGACCCGAGTCCCGAGCTCGACAGGCTCGGATGATAGGCCGCTACACTACCGGGGCATGTTGCGGATGCCCTGGACCAGCTTGCTCCAATGCCGTGGGATGAGGCAAAAGCGAACGGCGTATTTAAGCGTTGGTCATGGCCCCGAGGGCCAGGGACCGACCGTCTGGACAGGTCCGTCAGGCCTTCTTCTCCTCGGGAGCCGCCACCGCGACGGCCGCCGTCTCCGGGGCGGGCGGAGGCTTGTCCTTGAACTCCTCGACAGGCTTGGTCGTGTACACCCCGCATGAGGGGCAGTAGAACGACACGAAGTCATCGTCCATGTCGTCGGCCTTCAGTTCCTTGCCGCACATCCTGCACTTCGCCCGCATCTCGTTGAGCTTCATATGATCAGACCCCTGACGCACCCCGAACACCCATGCGCACGATAAGTCTTCCCGAGCGTCACCTGGACGCCATCAGCTTCAATATTGCCTCCGCGGGCGCCCCGTCGCACTCTTCGAGAGCCTTCCTCGCCTGCGCGGCCGAGCACCCCGCCTGGGACATCACGAGCTTGATGTCCTCCTCGGGGATGCCCCCCACCTGTTCGTCCTCTTCGCGCTTCCTCTCGCGCTCCTTCGGCTCTCCGACGACCTGGTAGGTCTTCTGTCCCTGGACGGTCATGGCAGTGACCGCCGCGCCCTTGAGGACTATCTCCTTCGTCCTGGTCCTTATGATGACCTCCTCGACATCGGGGATCTCCTCCTGGGAGATGCCCATACGCTTCATCATCACCTTCATCTGTCGAGGGTTCATCCGCCCGCCTGGCATCATTTGTATAGGCACCGTCCGTATAGCGTCCACGGACAACTCGCCGTGCTCATAAAAGGGTTGTGCTCGGAGCGCCAATAAATACCCTCTCCGCCATACGACGGGGACGGTGTTGACAGGAATGGAGCAAGCACAGGTCAAGGCGAAGGGCGGCAAGGCCCTGCGCCTGATGATAGTCATAGCGGTCGTGGCGATCCTGCTGTTCTCGCTGTTGGCCGCCTTCTACTACTGGCAGGCGATGGACTACAGGGACGCGAAGTACAAGGCGCAGTATGTCCTCGTCCAGGACATCCTCGGGACCATACCGATGGCGT
>JBFXGF010000148.1:0-4137 GCA_050178275.1 Thermoplasmata archaeon
GCTTGTCCGAGTAATAATCCTCCTTGCGCTCGTAGCCCTGGGTCCTCTCCTCGATGTCGTCCACGAGCTTGGCGATCCTCGGGTCCTCGGCGGCCCTGCGCTTCAGGCTCTCGAAGTCGAGGAGGGCGAGCGGGTGCACGCCCACGTGGGACGCGATGATGAACTCCAGCCTCGCGAGCCCGACTCCGTCGCAGGGTATCTGGCCCTGGTTGAAGACTTGCTCGGGGACCCCCACGTTCATCATGATCTTCGTCCTGGTCTTCGGCATCGACTCGAGGTTGGTCTTATCGATCCTGAACTTCAATTCGCCGTCGTACACACGACCCTCTCCTTCCGAAGTATCGACGGTGACTGGCTGACCGTCCTTCAGCACGCGGGTGCCGTTGCCCGTACCTATGATGCAGGGTATCCCCAGCTCCCTGGAGACGATCGCCGCGTGGCAGGTCCTGCCGCCCCTGTCCGTCACGATGGCGGACGCGATCCTCATGATTGGCTCCCAGTCAGGGTCCGTCTTATCGGTCACGAGGACCTCGCCCTTCCTGAACTCCGATATCTCGAACGCGCTCTCCAGCACGTTCACCTTGCCTCTGCCGATCTTGGAGCCCACCGGGTCGCCCCTGGCAAGTATGGCGCTCTGCTGCTCGAGCACGTATGTCTCCAGGACGTTCACGTTCTTGACCGCGTGAACCGTCTCCGGCCTCGCCTGGACGATGTATAGCTTGCCCGTGAGGCCGTCCTTGGCCCACTCGATGTCCATCTGCTTGCCGTAATGCCTCTCGATGACGCAGGCCCACTCGGCCAGCTCCAGTATCTCCGGGTCGCTGAGGACGAACCTCTGCCTGTCGACCTCGGGCACCTCGGCGTCGTCCATGCCACCCTTCGGAGCGTAGACGAGCTTGTGCTGCTTGCTTCCCAGCGTCTTCTCGATGATTGGGTCCTTGAACTTGCCCAGGGAAGGTTTGAACACGTAGAACTGGTCTGGGTTGACCGCGCCCTGGACGATCATCTCGCCCAGGCCCCATGAGCCGGTTATGTAGACGACGTTGGAGAACCCGCTCTCCGTATCCAGCGTGAACATGACACCTGAGCACGCGAGGTCGCTCCTGACCATGCTCTGGACGCCCACCGAGAGGGCGTTCCCCAGCTGGCCGAAGCCCTTGTGCGCCCGGTACGCGATGGCCCTGTCCGTGAACAGGCTCGCGAAGCACTGCTTGATCGCCTTGAGCACGTTCGTCTCGCCCCGGACGTTCAGTATGGTCTCGTGCTGCCCCGCGAAGGATGCGCCGTCGAGGTCCTCCGACGTCGCGCTCGACCGTATCGCGACGCTCGGGTTCTCGACGCCCAGCCTGCGCCCGAGCTCCCAGTAACCGTACTCTATCTCGCGTCTCACATCCGCCGGGAACTCCGCGTCCAGGAACGCCCTGCGGACCGCCTTGCCCCTCGGGGCGACATCCGCCGCGCTGTCCGGGTCGATCCCCTCCAGGATGCTCTTGACCTTGTCCTCCAAGTCGGACGCGGCGACGAACTCCATGAACGCCTTGGTGGTGATCGCGAAGCCCTCCGGGACCCTGATCCCGTTGCTGGTCAGATGTCTCAGCATCTCGCCCAGGGAAGCGTTCTTGCCGCCGACCTTGGCGATGTCCTGGAGGCCTGTCTGGTCGAGCCATAGCAGGAGCTCAGAGTTGTGTTTCCCCGCGGTGTTGGCCCCCTTTGACATCATTCGCCCCGCCCGAAGCAGACTCCCGCTAGACGCTCGCTCTCCGCGTTCTGCCCACACAGATGCAGGCGCATTGCCGCAGTCCCAGCCACGCGCCCGATAAAAAGTCCCAGGGCGCCAGGAATGCCATCCGGCTGACTGCGGTACCGGATAAATGTCGCCAGGTTAATAACATTTCCCAGTTACCTATGCGGGCTGGAAGCGGCTGGGCGAATCTCGGATGTGGCCGCCCCCTCTCACGTCCGGAACTGTGCAATCAACCCCGCTGACGGCGCACAGGCAAATGAGTTATGCAACCTCTGCGTTCCCAAGTGCCGATCACGCTTGAGAGTCGCGATGCTGACATACAGCACGAGGGCCAGAGGAGGGGTCGCGCACGCCCTGAAGCTCGCCGAGAGGCTCCGACGAAAAGGCGTCGAGGTCACGCTGTACTCACTGGCGAGGGATGATGACGAGGCGGCCGCGCGGGGGTACTACAGGCACGTGGACGTGCCGTTCCAGATATTCCGATACGAATGGAACCCCGACGTGATGACCCGCCTGGAAAGGATGATACGGGCGTACGCGACGGGTCTGCCGACGGACGCCGATCTGTACCATTCACAGGACTGCGTCGGGGGCAGCGCGCTCGCGCGTCTCAAGGATTCCGGGAGGATCTCCGGGCCCGTGTTCAGGACGGTGCACCACGTCGACGACTTCGCGGAGCCCAGGTTGTTCGAGTTCGAGAAACGGGCGGTCGCCCACGCCGACCACCGGTTCGTGGTCTCACAGTACTGGAAACGCATGCTGGCGGACGAGCATGGCTACGAGTCGGTCGTGACATACAACGGCCTGGACGCCGACGAGTACTCGGACCTCCCGGCGAGGAGGTCGGGCCAGCCGACGGTCCTCTTCGTGGGGGGCCTCGAGGCGAGGAAGGGACTCGAGCTCCTGGTGCTCGCGATGGCCTCGGTGGTCCGGAGACACCCGGACGCGAAGCTCGTGGCCGTCGCCAAGACTGGTTTCCGAGGTGTGGACGAGCCCGGCTGGTTCAGAACGCTGGCTGAGAGAGCGGGGATCGCGGGCCACATGACGCTGCTCGAATCGGTCAGCGACGATGAGCTGCTGCAGCTCTACGCGGACTGCGACCTGTTGGCGCTGCCCTCAAGGAACGAAGGGTGGGGGCTTGCGCTCATGGAGGCGATGGCGTGCTCAAAACCCGTCGTCGCGACAAAGGTCGGTGGCGTCCCGGAGCTGGTCACCGACGGCGCGGAGGGGCTGCTCGTGGAGCCCGGGGACGTACGCGCCCTCGGCGACGCTATCAGCGGGATCCTATCGGACCCGGGCGCGGCGGAGCGCATGGGCGTCGCGGGCAGGGAGCGTGTCAAGGCGTTCTCATGGGACGCGACCGCGGACACGGTGGCGCGCGAGTACGCGCGCGCGCTTCAGCGCGACTGACCGAACCCGTGCATGAAGTGGACCATGAACTTCTCGGCCTCGGCCAGACCCGCGACCTTCTTGTTGCCCTCGACGACCATGTACTCGTTCGGGCTGTGCGCGAGGCCGCTGTGGCCTATGCAGCCCATGGTGAACGGCAGGCCGAGTATCTTGTTGAACGCGTAGAAAGGCACCGCCCCGCCGCTCGTGGGCCATATCTCGGGGTCGTGCCCGAAGGCTTTGTACGACGCGAGCATCGACTGCACCACCGGCTCCTTCACGCTCGCCCTGCACCAGTCGTACCCGGTGTCTATCTCCGTCATCTCGATGTCCCTGTACCCGTGGCTGTCCAGGTGCTTCCTCACGAGAGGCATCATCTCGTCCTTCACCTGGTTTGGCACGAGACGTATGTCGATCTTGCAGGTGACCTCGTGGGGCAGGACCGTCTTCGAGCCCTTCTCCATGTACCCGCCCCAGATGCCGTCGATGTTGAGCGTCGTCCCGAACACGAAGTGCTTGATGAGCGCCTCGGGGTCGTCCTCCGGCAGCGTGAACCGCTTGACCTTCGTGACCGCCTTGTACGCGCGGGGGTCGAACCTCTTCGCCAGCTTCGCGATGAGCTCCTCGTCCTCCTCCGACGGGGGGGCGACCTTGTCGTAGAACCCGTCGATGAGCACCTTGTTGCCGTTGTCCTCCGTCATCGTTCCGAGCGCTTCTACGAGCCTCCACGCGGGGCTGTCCACCCAGGCCTTCTGGCCGCTGTGTATGGCGAAATCCTGCGGGCCCCTGCCCCACGCCTTCCCGGAGGCCTTCAGCTCGAAGTACACGACCCCTTTCACCCCCAGGCAGAAGTGCGCCTTGCCGTCGGCCTCCTGGCTGAAGTAGGGGAAGTAGCACGCGTCCGCCTTCGACAAGCGCTTCTTCTCCTTCCTCACGTAGGGCGGCAGGTTCGGGCTCCCGAGCTCCTCCTCCCCCTCGGCGACCAAGACGAGGTCGACCGGCGG
>JBFXGF010000149.1:0-4092 GCA_050178275.1 Thermoplasmata archaeon
GGGAGTCCATTATGACCAGGCTCCCGGGGGCGTTGGCGTCCAGGAAGTTCACGAGGGACTCCATGAGCCCGTCCTCCTTCTTGTCCGAGAACAGGGCACCCTCGTCCGAGTCCGTCCAACTCGATGGCACGACGGTCCTCATGAAGTAGTTCTTCGAGAAATCCTTGAACATCAGATTGGACACGAGCGAGTCGGAGAAGTCGCGGTTGAACGATAACTTCACCTCGCGGAGTATGTCCTCGCGCGACCTCGAGAACGCTATGTAGCTCAGCTTCTCGGGGAGGATGCCGTCCTTGCCAGCGTGCCCCAGCATGAACGAGCGGGTCTCCGGGAACTCCTTGACTATGCCTATCTTGGCCGCCGACGTGAGCGCGAACTCGAGCCCGCCGCCGCCGACATCCCCGAGCAGGAGCACGACCGAACCAGTCGGCAGTCCCCCGCCGAGGATCGAGTCGAAGTCGGCGACTCCAGTAGGTATCCTCTGCACATCCCCTTCTGACATGAGAACTGCTCAACGCATGCATGTTTGCGATAATGAACCTTTTGGAAATGTCACAAAACCGTGGTCACTCGCGGTCGGCCAGGTGCTCTATCGCGAGCGCTAGCGCAGACTCCGAGGACTTCCTCTTTATCTCGTCGCGCGCGCCCGCGGACATGACCTTCCTGCATGCGCCCCCGTCACGCGTGGACACCGCGACGTACGCGAGTCCCACGGGCTTCTCCGGGCTTCCGCCCCCTGGCCCCGCGACGCCGGTCGTCGACACGCCCATGTCCGCGCCGAACACGATCCTGGCGCCTTCGGCCATCTGCAGCGCGACCTTCTCGCTCACCGCGCCCTCAGACCTGATGACCTCCGGGTCGACGCTGAGCAGGCCCACCTTCGCGGAGTTGCTGTAAGAGATGACCCCGCCCAGGAAGTAGTCGCTGCTCCCGGGGACGGACGTGATCATGTCGCCGAGCTTCCCGCCGGTGCATGACTCCGCCACCGCGACCGTCCAGTTCCTCGCCTTCAGCGAGGAGCCGAGCTCGTCGGGGAGGGACACGCGCTCACCTCCTCTTCGCGGGCTTCACGCCCGCGTCGAGCAGCCTCTGTCGCCCATCGAGGGCCTCCACGATGCTCGCGACGGGCGCTGGCACCAGCTGATGCCACTTCTCCCCCGCAGCGATCCTCCGGCGTATCTCGGTCCCGGAGTACAACCTGCGGTTGTACGCCTTGGTCTTCCTGGACTCGTACCCCGCGCCGGAGAAGAGGGACCTGGTGAGGTCGTTGTTGGAGAACACGATATCGAACGGGGGCACGTACGATTCCACGTGGCTCACCCACGCGGCGTACCTGTTGACATCCCTTATGGGGATCATGTGGATCCTCGCGCGCTCGTCGCCCGTGAGCGAGGACAGGAGCATCTGGTACCTCTCGCCCGCGGTGAACGGGTTGTCGGCCGTGTGCGACAGCTCGGCGCTGCCTATCACCACCACGAGGTCGTCGCAGGCCGCCAGCGCCTCCCTGATAGCCGCGAGGTGCCCCTTATGGAGCGGCTGGAACCGGCCGATTATCAACCCACGCATGGCGAGACCCCCGTCAGTTGACCACTGGCCTGTCGCCCGTGACGGCGCCCATCTTCGGGCCAGTCTTGTTGACGACGAGGTTGGCGAGCTTCTTGAGGAGGCCGTCCTTGCGGGCGCCCACGAGGGCGTGCGTGAGCACGTCGTTGAGCAGGCGCACGGGCACGACGTCTATCTTGCCGATGTACTTGTCCTCGAGGAGCACGTCCTTCATGTTCTGCTCCGGTATCAGGACCTTCTTCAGACCCATCTCGGCGGCGGCCTCTATCTTCGCGGTCACCCCGCCCACCGGGAGCACCTGCCCGCGGACGCTCAGGCTGCCGGTCATGGCGACCGTCTGGTCCACCTCGACCTCCTCGAACGCCGATATGACCGCCGTGGCGACCGCTATCGAGGCGCTGTCGCCCTCTATGCCGTCGTAGGTACCTATGAACTGCACGTGGATGTCGTGGTTGGATATGTCCTCGCCCGTGTACTTCTTGATGAGGGCTGACACGTTCTGGACGGACTCCTTCGCGATCTCCCCCAGCTTGCCCGTCGCGATGATCTTGCCGCCCTCCCTGTTCTGGGCAGGCGTGACCTCAGCGACGATGGGGGTGACAAGCCCCGAGAACTCCGCCATGGACGAGTCGGAGTTGAGCACCGCGAGGCCGTTGACTATGCCGATCACGGAGCCCTCGGTCAGGCAGGTCTTGTAATCCTTCCGCCTCTCGACCGCCCTGTCCGTGACCTGCTGTTCCAGGGACCGGGCGATGCTCTTCGCCTCGAGCACGTGCTTCGCGTCGACTATCTTGTCCCCGCGCTCGATGGCTATGTCCCCGGCGACCCTGACGAGGCCGCCCAGCTCCCTGAGCCGCAGTGTGAGCATGCCCCTCCTGCCCGCGCGCCTCTGCGCCTCGCGGACGATCTCGGCGACGGCGGTCTTGTTGAAGTGAGGTATCTTCTTGTCCTTGGACACCTCCTGAGCGACGAATGTGATCAGCTTGGTCCTGTTGCCCTCGGTGTCGGCCATGGTGTTCCTCATGAACACCTCATAGCCGTAGCCCCTGATTCTGGACCTGAGGGCGGGATGCATGCTCCCAACGGCGTCGAGGTTCCCCGCGGCGACCAGTATGAAGTCGCAGGGCACGGGCTCGCTCTTGACCATCGCCCCGGAGCTCCTCTCGCTCTGGCCGAGGATGCTGAACTCGCCCTCCTGGAGCGCCGTGAGCAGGCTCTGCTGGCTCTCGATCCTGAGCATGTTTATCTCGTCGATGAACAGGACGCCCTTGCTCGCCTTGTGTATCGCCCCAGGCTCCAGCCGCTCGTGGGCCGGTGTCTCGAGGCCACCGCTCTGGAACGGGTCGTGCTTCACGTCGCCCAGTAGCGCGCCCGCGTGCGCGCCGGTGGCGTCAATGAACGGGGGCATCTCGTCCAGCTTGTGGGTTATCAACAGCTTAGGGACCAGCAACGCCTCCTTCCGCTGGCCCGTGTACCTGAAGACCATGAAGAGCAGCATGCCCCCCACGAGGCCTATCAAGAGTAGCGTGGCGTCCTTGTAGATCATGAACATGATTGCCGACAGCATTATGAACCCGAACAGGAGCATGAACATCCACGAGTTCTTCTGGGCCTTCTTCTGCTCGGCCTCGAGCTTCTGCGCGTGGACTATCTCCTTCCCCTTGCCCGTGGGGACCACCCTCACCTTGGGCTCGTTGGGGTCGTCGGGGTTGTGGTACGCGATGACGTCCTGCAGCTCCCCCTTGGGCAGGTAGTCGACCATGGACCGCGCGAGCATCGACTTCCCCGTTCCCGGGTCGCCTATGAGTATCACGTGCCTCTTCTGCTCGGCCGCCTTCCTGATGACCTTGACCGCGTCCTCCTGCCCTATGACCTGGTCGACGAGCTGAGGGGGTATCTTCACGTCGGCGGTCGACTCGAAGGTCTGAGAATTCACCCAATCCTCGATGTCCGGCAGGCCTAGCTCGGACCTCTTGATATCAATGCTTGCCATCACTGCACCAGTAGCGGTCGAACCTATTATGACTGTGCTAGATAAGCGTTGCGCCGCGAAAACCTGCTCCGTCAACGTGGCCAGTGCGCAAAAGCGTCTGATGGCGGGCATCCCCCACGTACTTACACCGGACCGCGCATGCCTTATAAGTACACGGACGTGATGAACATGCCCGTCAGTCGTCCCGGGCGCGATGGACGAACAGGTGCGTCGGATGTTGGTAGATGAGATCGGGCTTGACCCGAGGGTCGCTCGCAAGCTGAGGGAGGACGGCATCGAGGAGCTCTACCCTCCCCAGGCCCAGGCGGTCACGCATGTCATGGACGGGAAGAACGTCGTCGTGGCGATACCTACCGCCTCCGGGAAGAGCCTCGTCGCATACATCGCGATGCTCCAGGCGGTCCTCAGGGGCGGCAAGGCGCTCTACATAGTGCCCTTGAAGGCGCTCGCGTCGGAGAAGTACGAGGACCTGTCGAAGTTCTCCGACCTCGGCATCAAGGTCGCGGAGTCGACGGGCGACTACGACGAGGTGGACG
>JBFXGF010000150.1:0-4088 GCA_050178275.1 Thermoplasmata archaeon
TGAGGGATTGATCGAGCTGGTGCCGGAGGCGCTGGCGGTCCTCGACGGATACGTGGAGGACGCCTTGTCGGGGACGGTCCCCGCGTCCAAACTCCTGGTGACCAGGACCGTCTCCAAACCCCTGGATGGCTACAGACAGGTGAACGACTCGGCCGCCGCGCTGCACCAGCTGTGCTCCGAGGGGATGGAGGTGAACCCGGGGGAGCGGGTGAGGTTCGTCATCACGCGCGCTGGGAGCAGGGACCTCGGGGACAGGGTGAGGGCGGAGCCTTTCGCCTCGGACGGGGAGTACGACCCTGAGGCGTACGTCGACCTGCTCCTGAGGGCCGCGGAGACGGTCCTCACGCCCATGGGTTGGGACCGCGCGAGGCTGCTGGGGAGGGCCGGCGCGAAAGGCCTGAAAAGGGGTAATTTCGAGGCTTGTTCTAATGGGGAGGTCAGTAATGGACAGGTTTATATACGATGATGGCGAAACAGGTACTGTAGTCCAACGGGGGGTAGAGCGCGCATGTTCGGCTCGAAAATAGCCATGCTCGCAGTGGTCGCCACGGTCGTAGGACTCGCGGCGATCCCTGTCTCGATAGCCCTAGACGATGACACCACGACCTACGACCTGTCCTCGGCCGAGGGCACCGTCAGGGAGTTCGTGTGTTGCGACGAGGACTGCGATTGTGAGGATTGTGACGAGCGAGCGGGCGCGTTCATGCTCGAGACCGACGACGGCGAGATGATCATGGTCCAGTTCGGCCCGTGGTGGTACTGGGAGACCCAGGAGATCACGGTCAGGGACATCATCGAGGTCGGGGACGAGGTCAATGTGACAGGAGAGCTCGTGGAGGAGGAGGACTTGGTCATCATGGAGGCATTGGCCATCGAGAACCTCGACACGGGCGATGATATCACGATAAAGGTGGAAGGGTGCCCGCCTTGGGCAGGCGGGCCCATCAAGCTGGGTATTGAACCCTGGCCTCCTTCTGAAGAGGAGGATTAACCGGTCAGGGCCGGAGATGGGTCCCCGCCGATTTTAACGGGGGGAGAAGAAGACGGGGCCTTTCCACCTTTTATCAACACCCTGCGGGGTTGAAGAGGCACTTGGTCCACGCCTGGCGTTCTCGTCACGAGATGAACACCAGCGATACTGGCACGAGCAGGCAGCCCATCAGATGTATCCTCCTGACACCCATCAGAGGGGGCGTGAGCCCCAGCGCGCAGGCGGTCGCCAGCAGGAACACGCCCCTCGGGCCCGTGAGGGCGGCGACGAGCGCGCATATGAACGCGATCGCTACCAGGGACAGACGTCTGGAGCAAAGCGCCCTGCCGACCGCCCGCAGCCTCCCACGCATGCGGGACATGGCGGCGTGGGACAGCGACGCCGAGAGCACCATGGACAGCAATATCGCGGCCGGCGCCAGGAGGTCGGGGAGCGAGCCCACCACCGGCTCTGGCGAGATGAAACGCGCAGTCGCGTCCATCACGCCGCTCCTGGAGCGCAGTATCGTGAACAACGCCCCCACGGACAACACCGCGCCGGCGGTGGATATCGCGGAGTACAGCCAGATGAAGCGCGTCGAGCCCTCCAAGTCGCGCGCCTCCTCTGACGGGTTCCGCGCGAGCGACGAGCAGAGGGTGGCGGACGAGCCTGAGGTAAGCCCCGGCATCCAACCGACCAGGACACCCCCGACGAGCGACAACAGAGCGCCGCCCGAGAGCCCGCCAGGCCTCATCTTGCACGCGAACGCCAGGCCTGGGTCCCGTGCGGGCTCCGTGTCCAGGCTGAGCAGGAGCGTGGGCAGGCCGAACAAGCCAGCGAACAACGGCAGCAGCAGCGACGACTTGGGGACGAACGGGCTCTGGCAGCCGGGGATGGCGCACGCGAAGTAGTTCGTGTCGAGGACGACGAAGCCCAGGACGCCCGACGCGACGAAGACCGCGAGGATCTTGGAGACCCGCGCGACCTTCGCCAGGATCCGGTGGCGGGAAGCAGGGACCGCGAGGCCATCTGACAGCACCAGCGCCACTGAGAGCAGGATTATGATGGGGCCCATCACGGCCTTGACCAGGCCGTAGAGGCCGACGGACGGGCCCAGGACGAGAGAGACGGGCACGAGCGCCGCCACGCCGAGCAGGACCCCCGCGAGGCTTCCGTCCATCGACGCCCTGACGGCCGTCCAGCCCAGGCCGGCCTTGGCCAGCCTGTGGGCGGGCAGCACGGTGACCGCGTCGCCCGCGGGGATGCCGACATATGTGTTCGGCACGGCCTCGGAGAAACTATGGGAGACCAGCGCCGAGACGAGGAAGCACGAGACCATCAGGCCCGCGTCGGCGTAGCCGACGGCGTCGCCCAGGACGGCGAAGAGGCCCAGGACCACTCCCGCTCCCGCGACCGTCGCCGCGGCGACGTTGTTCACGTGCAGGCCGGGTACGAGACCTGTCACGAACCCGACGGCGAAGCCCGCGGATGCCGACGCGAATATCGAGACGAGGAGCCCGACCTCGGACACACCACGTCCACGAGCTGTGTCATACTCGTGGTATTGACTGCAAGCAAGCTTCGGAGGCCGGGCGGAGATATGCCCCTAAAGAATACAACACGTACATCTTACCCATCAAAGGCGCTCTTTTCCGAGCGACCCTGGATCACACGACCCTGGCCTTGCCGTCGACGACCTCGACCTTGACGAGGGTCTTGATGGGGCATCCGATCTTCCGCTCGATCTCCGCCTTCTTGTCTGTCTTCTCGAAGACCGCGATGATGTCGACTATCTTGACCTGCATCTTCTTCAGGGCCTCGACGAGGGCCCATAGGGTCCCGCCCGTGCTCACGACGTCGTCCACGATCGTGACCCTCTCACCAGGCTGGATGCCGTTGATGAACAGCGCTGACTTGGAGTATCCCGTGACCTGGGTCAGGTTGACCTCCCCGGGGAGGCCGTACATCTTCTTCCTCACGACGCTGAATGGCCTGCCTGTCCTCAGCGACAGGGCCGTCGCGAGCGGGATGCCCAGAGCCTCGACGGTGACGATGGCGTCACAGTCGAAGTCCCCGACCTCCGCCATCGCGTCCACGACCTCCTTCAGCAGGGCGGGGTCCACGCGCGGGATGCCGTCGGTGAGCGGGTGCACCATGTATTCGTAGTCGCCGCGCTCGATGATCGGTGAGCCGTCCACCGACGCCTTGAGAGCTTCTAGCGCCATGCTGGATATGAACGACTGACAGGTAATTGAACCTTCGTTCGTGGGCGTCGAAAAAGCTTCAACTCTCCTCGGTCGACTCGAGCGTGACGAGCGAGTGGATGCGGTACCTGTCGCCCAGGTACTCCCTCGGCTTGAGGTACCCCAGCTCCACCAGGAAACCCATCCCGACGACCGTCCCCCCGAGGTTCTCCACGAGGTCCGCGTTCGCCTTGATCGTACCGCCCGTCGCGAGGAGGTCGTCGACCAGCAGCACCTTGTCGCCTGGCTCTATCCCGTCGTCCCGGATCTCGATGACGTCCGACTCGTACTCCTTCGCGTAGCTGAGGGTGCGCACCTCAGGCGGGAGCTTGCCCTTCTTCCTTATGGGCACGAAGCCCACGCCCAGCTCGTGGGCGACGGGGGCGCCGATGATGAAGCCCCGGGCCTCGTTCGACACGACCACGTTGATGTCGTCACCCCTGAAGTGGTCGGCCAGTTCCTTGATGCATTGGCTGAAGGCGTGCTTGTCCTTGAGCAGGGGGGTGATGTCCCAGAAGACCACTCCCTTGAACTCGGGCACGCGCTTTATCTTCGACCGCAGATCCATCGTACAGCCGCCTTGATACCGAGAGCACCGCCGCGGGCCCGTGACCCGCTGTCCAGATACCAGACCGTCCAAAGCGTTCCGGGCTTTTGAATGTTCTGGTGGGCCGGTTCTGTCTCAATTCGGGTGGCCAAGTCCAAGGGGGGTGCCTGAAGACACGCCCTTCGACTACATGCAGCCGCTGGGCCGTTATATACTGAGGCTTCTCCCTGTATCCATGCCTGTCAGAGGGGTCACGTTTCGGCTGGCGTCGGACCTGCCTCCCGAGGCTATCTCCCTCCTCCAGGACTTCCGGCTCGCGGTCAACGAG
>JBFXGF010000151.1:0-4079 GCA_050178275.1 Thermoplasmata archaeon
CTCGACCATGATGTCGAAGTATGTCTCGAACGGGTCCTTGCCCCTCGCCTCGGCGACCTGGGCGACGGTCTTCCCCTCGAGCTTCCTGTCCCTCGGGCAGTGCATCAGGAATATGCGGTCGAACGCCCCGTGCTTGAGCAGCCCGGACGGGCCGAACGCCGGGAGCCTGTCATCGACGATCTCGCGCTTTATCCTCGCCCGGTTCGCGGGGTCCTTCACGTGCTCCATCAGCTCCTTCCTGTCCATCTCGTGCAGGTACTGCGGGAGCGCCCCGCTCAGGTTCGGCGCGAGGTCGGTGTGCATGTCGTTGTCTATGGTGACGTCGAGCCCGCGCTCGCGCGCCCGCTCGACCAGCCCCAGGGTCTCCTTGGTCCTGCCCCAGGCGCCGTACTTGGGGCAGTTGTGCGATATCTGCACCCTCGCGCCGCTCCTCTCGCCTATGAGGATGGCCTCCTTGATCGCCTCGGCGATCGTCTCCCTCTCGCCCCTGATGTGGGACGTGTACATGCCCCCGTGCTTCGCGACGACCTTGCACAGCTCTATGATCTCCTCGGTCTTGCCGAAGCAGCTCGGCGGGTACACGAGGCCGGTGGACATCCCGAACGCGCCCGCGGACATCGCCTCGTCCACGAGCGATTTCATCTGCCTAAGCTGCCCCGGCGAGGGCTCTCCCCGGTCGGCTCCCATTATGGCCGTCCTGACGGCGCCGTGCCCGACGAGCGCGGCGATGTTGTGGCCCACGCCGCCCTTCTCGAGCGTCCGGAGGTACTCCTTGAACGTGCGCCACTTGGGCGTGTCCATCTTGCCCGCCCAGTCACCCCAGTACCTCATCATCATCTCCACGTTCGGCTCCTTGAGCGGGGCCGCGGAGCTGCCGCAGTTGCCTATCAGGTGCGTGGTCACGCCCTGCCTCAGGGTGCTGTCGCACCCTGGGAACACCATGGCCGTTATGTCGGAGTGCGTGTGTATGTCGACGAACCCCGGGCACACGTACAGGCCCTTGGCGTTGACGGCCCGCCCGCAGTCCTTCCTGTCGACCTTGCCTATCTTGGCTATCCTCTTGCCCGAGACGCCTATGTCCGCCCGGTACCAAGGATTGCCCGCGCCGTCCACTATGTAACCGTTCAGTATCCCCAGGTCGTATCTCATGGGAGTCCCCGGGCCCGTATCGGCGGCGGCGTATTAGAGCCTCGTGCCGCCAGCGTCAGAACATGTACAGCAATGTGCCCGACCATATCTTCGGGAAGAAGTAGGTCGACTTCTGTGGCATCTTCTCGCCGCTCGACGCGGCCTCCATCACCTGGTCCGTGGTGGGCGCCTTCACGAAGAAGCAGGCCTGGTGCTCGCCCGCCCCCATGGCCGCCACGGCCGCCTCCGTGCCCTTGATGAAGTCGATGCCCACCTTGCCGTCGAGCATCTCCTGCGTGTACCCCAGGAGGCCCTTGAGCACCCTCTCCTGGAGGACGTACACCGACAGCTTGTCCAGGGCCCCGCCGGCCGCCCGCCTCGGCGTCGCCAGGGCCGCGGCCCCCCTGTCGGGCATCCAGACGCCGAAGGCGTCGGACCGCGCCCTCCCCAGCGCCTCCACGAGCGCCTCCGAGCCGGCGACGGGCTCGAGCTCGAAGTCAGCCGAGAGCCGGTCCATGAGTCCGTCCAAGTCCCTCTCCGGGAGCCCCCGGACCAGCCTGTGGGTGGGGTATATCACCAGGCCAGGGTTCCCGAAGCCCACGAGCGTGGCCGCGATGAAGTCGTAAGGCCGCTCGCCCTCGCCGCCCTCCTCGGACCTCCGCGTGTCCCTGTACTTCAGGGCGGTCTCGTACCTGTGGTGCCCGTCCGCTATGAGCAGCCTCAGGGGGCCTAGGAGCTCGGCGATCCTGCGGACCGCGGCCTCGTCCTCCACCCTGACGATCCTGTGGTGCACGCCCTCGGAGTCCACGAACCTGAGCAGCTCCGCGCGCTTCCTCAGGTCCTGTATGAGTCTCTCGACCTCGCCCGAGGGGTCGTCGTAGAGCATGAACACCTGCTCCGCGTAGCCCCCGATGGCCGTCATGAGGGCCAGCCGGTCGGCCTTGTGCTTGGGGATGGTCATCTCGTGCGGCAGCACGGTCCCCTTCGAGAACTCCTCGAGCTTCACGAGCCCGACGATGCCGGTCCTGGCGATGGGCTCCCCGTCCGGGGCCTTGAAGGTCTGCTCGTACAGGTAGAACGCCTCGGGCGTGTCCCTGACGAGCACCTCGTCCGCGAGCCATGTGCGGAGCCGCTTCGCGGCCGTGGCGTACGCGTCGTCCCGGTCGCCGAGGGTCACGTGCGTTATGTTGAGCCTGTCGCCCTTGAGCGCCCTCTCCATGGGCCCGTCTATGACGTCGTACGGGGGCGCCACGAACCTGGCGACGTCCTTGCCGAACCTGGTGGTGTTGTAGTGTGTCGCCTCGAACGGCAGGACCTTGGCCAACTAGTCAGCGCTCCCGGAGGGCCGTGATGAGGCCCGCGCATCAAAAAGGTTGGCTTGCCGCGTCCGTCAGCCTTCCAGGATGGGCACGTAGCCGAACCACGAGCCGTCGTCCTTGAGATACCTCAGGTTCTCCTGAAGCAGGCGCAGGTGCTCCCGCTCCATGCCCTCCAGCTTGGCGAAGACATCCCTGACGGAGGGCCCCGCGACCGAGGCGTTCCTCGAGTAGAAATCGATCGAGCTCTCCTCCGTCTTGATGCCCACCTCGATCGCAGATATGGAGTCCTTGACATCGAGCTTGCCGGCCTGGGGGAATATCTCTGCCAGGCCCTTCTCGACCTCCTCCCTGCCCGCGGCCCTGGGCGCGCCCCCGAGGGCCTGCAACTCGCTCGTGAGGACCGCCGCGTGCTCCTGCTCGTCCGCCGCGAGGCTGGCCATGAGGGCCTTCGCCTCCTTGTCGTCGACGAGGTCCCTGAACCTCAGATAGTACTCCGCCCCGAACTTCTCGAACTCTATCGCGTTCGCGATCACACCTTTGGCGTCCGCCATGTCAATCCTCCCTCGACTCTAAGCGTACCGGGCGATAGATAACGGTTGCCCCGCATCGGTTCTGTCACAATTCGGGTGGTAAAGACCATCTGGGGTGCCTGAAGACACGCCCTTTGACTACATGCAGCCGCTGGGCCGTTATATACTGAGGCCTCTCCCAGCGTCCATGCCTGTCAGAGGGGTCGCGTTCAGGCTGGCGTCGGACCTGCCTCCCGAGGCGGTCTCCCTCCTCCAAGACTTCCGGCTCGCGGTCAACGAGGCGGTCAGGGCGGGGCTCCAGACGGGGTCGACATCGAGGAACTCCCTTGTCAAACTGGCGTACAAGGACTTCCGGAAGGAGCATCCGATGATGTACGCTCAACACCTGGTCTGCTCATTCGAGGTCGCCGCGAGCGTCCTCAGGAACCACCGGAGGCGCGTCCGGGAGGGGAGGGCCCGCGCGGTCCCGTACGTCAGGCGTCTGATGATGAAGGCCGAGAACCAGGCGTACAAGCTCGACAGGGAGGACGGCGTCGTGGACCTCCCGATAAGGGCAGGCCTGCACGTCCGACTGGGGCTCGTGGTGAGCAGATACCACCGCAGGTACCTCGACGACCCCTCCCTGACCCTCGGATCCCTCACGCTCCTCCCGGACAGGGTTGTCATAGCCTTCAGGAAGGGTACCCCGAGACCGTACGGCCCGGAGGCGGTCCTCTCCCTCGACACGAACGAGAGGAGCATGGACGGGGTGCTCGCCAGCGGGGAGCGCGTCACCCCCGTCAAGGCCGACTACTCGGACGTCGCCGAGATACAGTCGAGGCATCACGACAGGCGCAGGAGGCTCCAGAGGAAGAAGGCCCACGACAGGCGCACCTCGAGGCGTCTGGGCAGGCGCGAGGGCAGGAGGGAGCACAACCGGGTCGAGCACCGGATGCACCAAGTGGCGGACGCCGTGCTGAGGTTCGCCGAGGAGAAGAAGGCGGCCATAGTGCTGGAGGACCTGCGGGGCGCCCCCAGGCGAGGCAGGGGCAAGGCGCTCAACAGGCGCCTGAGCTCATGGCCCCGGAGGAAGCTCCACCAAATCATCGAGTACAAGGCGGAG
>JBFXGF010000152.1:0-4074 GCA_050178275.1 Thermoplasmata archaeon
CAACAGGAGGTCCCTGGTGTTCGCCCTGCTCGCGTTCCTCGCGTGGGGCGTATGGAGCCTGACCCAGAAGGTCGCGATCGAGGCGGTCACCGCGGGCAACATGTTCGGGTTCTACATAATCTCGTCCCTGACCGCCCCGGTACTATACGCCTGGGCGAGGCGTGTCCGCCCCGTCCCCCTGAAGGGGGAGGACCCGACGAGGACCGCATGGGTGATAGGGGGTTTCGCGCTGCTCTTGAACGTCCTGGGGGCGTTCGCGTACACATACGCGCTCGAGGGCGGGAACGCTTCCCTGGTCGTGCCCGTCACAAGCGCGTACCCGATCGTGACCGCCCTGCTGGCGGTCGCGCTTCTGAGGGAACGCGTCTCCCGGCAACAGGCGGCGGCCCTCGTGGTCGTGGTCGTCGGCCTTGTCATGATAGGTATCACCCTGTGATGATCGGCCCCGTCGCGTCTCTCGGGCACTGGGGGAACATAGATATACGGACATGGCCTACGCCCGTCCGGGCCTGTAGTGTAGCTTGGATATCACTGAGGCCTCCGGTGCGCCCTAACGCGCGGGGAGAGCCTCGAACTCGGGTTCGAATGGCCGTTTCTTGACGGCCCGGAATTCCCGACAGGCCCGCCTCCCGCCCCATCATGCTATTATACCAGTCGGCCTTTTTCTGGGCGATGCATCTCACTTCGAGGGACGAGCGGGTTCTGGCCGGCGAGGAGGGCCCGGGGCGCCAGAAGGCCATGGAACTCCTGACGGCGATAGGGGACATATACGGGGCCGAGCGGTTGATCCCCATATCATCCGCGCAAGTCTCGGGTGCCTCCTTCAAGACAGTCGGGGACGCTGGCATAAGATTCCTCGAGGACTTCTCCAAGGAGGCCAAGGCGACTGTGCGCGCCTCCGTCAACCCCCTCGGGCTCGACATGAGGCGCTGGCGCTCGATGGGGATCGAGAGCGACTTCCATAAGAAGCAGGCGAGGATAGTGGCGGCATACTCGTCCATGGGGCTCGAGCCGCTGTACACGTGCACCCCGTACCTCTCGGGGAACCGCCCCAGGCCGGGCCAGCACGTGGCGTGGGCGGAGTCGTCGGCGACTGTCTTCGCCAACTCGGTCCTCGACGCCTTGACGAACAGGGAAGGGGGTCCGTCCGCGCTCGCGTCCGCGATCATAGGCAAGACGGCGGAGTACGGGCTTCACATCAAGGAGAACAGGTCGCCGAGGATCAGGATAGACCTCGAGGCCATACCGCCTGGGCTGGTCCCGCTCGCGGGGTATGTCGTGGGCAAGATCGCTGGCAACCGGATCCCGTACCTCCGCGGTCTCTCCCTCACCCTGGACGAGCACAAGGCCTTCGGGGCCGCGATGGCGGCCACGAGCGCGGTATCGATGTACGTCTACTCGGACAACAGGGCAAAGGGCCGCCGGCTTGACACCTCCAGCGTGGAGGAGCGTGTGTCACTCCCCGCGTCCGAACTGATTGAGTGTAGGGACTCGCTCAAGGGGGACGATTCGTGGGACCTCGTGGCGATAGGCTGCCCCCACTGCTCCCCGGCGGAGCTGAAGTCGATGGCGCGGTTCCTCAAGGACAGGCGGCCGGCGGGGGATTCGGACGTGTGGTTCTGCACCTGCAGGAAGGCGTACGCCGCGTGCCCGGACGCAGTGCGCGTGTTGAGCAAGTTCGGGAAGGTCCTCTGCGACACCTGCATGGTCGTGTCCCCTATCGAGCGCATGTACAGGAAGACCGCGTCGGATTCGGGGAAAGCGATGGTCTATCTCCCGACGCTAGGGAAGCAGAGGCCAACTTTCAGGACGACCAGGCAACTCCTGGAGGCGATATCACGATAATCAAGGGGCGAAAGATCAGGGGGGGTCAGGGAGAGGGGGAAGCGGTCGCCTTCCCCACACCTCTGTCGTTCCTCGGGGGCGTCGACCCCGCCACCGGGAGGATCGAGGACCCGGAGTGCGAGTGCAAAGGGGCCTCCGTCGCCGGGGCGGTGCTGTGTTTCCCGTATGGCAAGGGCTCCACGGTCGGGTCGTACGCCATGTACCAGTTGAAGGTCAACGGGCTCGCGCCATGCGCGATCGTCAACTCGTCGGCCGAGCCCATCGTCGCCACTGGGGCCATCATGTCCAGCATACCGATGGTGGACGGGGTCGATGTCTCGCTCATAAGGTCATGCGACGACGCTTTCGTCGACGCCGATAGCGGGACGGTCGAGCTCAGGAACGTCGAGGAGAGGCGCGTCGTGACGGGTGTCCTGAGACGAAAGGGGAGGATCCTGTTGCTCCAGAGGAGCAACAGCGTCGGCTCGTACAGAGGCCAGTGGGCCGGCGTGTCAGGGTACATCGAGCCCGGGGAAACGCCGGAGGCGGCCGCCAGGCGGGAGCTCGAGGAGGAACTGGGGCTGCGCGACGCGTCCCCCAAGAGGGCCATAGCTCCCGAGAGCTTCAGGGACGGTGATGTCGTGTGGACCGTGCACCCGTTCCTGTTCGACGTGCGAGACCCGAAGGTCACGACCGATTGGGAGCATCAGGGGTACGAGTGGGTCCGGCCAGAGGACGTTTCGAAGTACGCCACAGTGCCGGGGCTGCAGAAGCTCGTGTGCAAGCTGCTCGGCTGACATCAGCCCTGGATCGTGTGGTCCACTTCCCTCTCGAGCAGGTTGAGCTGATGGCTCTCCAGCGTCGACCTGTTCACCGCCATCAGGAGTATCGACTGGTTGATCGCGACCTGGTCCCGCAGTGACTGGATGAGCCTCAGCACGGTGATGAAGTTGTTGTTGGTTATGAGGTACTCCAGCCCGTCGAGGAGCACGACCCCGCCGTTCGGCTGCGACAGGAACTGCTCCAGCGCTAGGCTCAGCTTCTCGAGGTCCTTCGGCCTTATCGCGTTGTCCCTGCCCACGTTCGACAGCCATATGACCGGAGTGTCCTTGAGGTCGAACTTGGTGCGTATCTTCGCCGGATAGTTCCGGGTCACGCAGAACCCCTTCATGCCCTTCGAGAGCGTCTTCATGAACAGGCTGTACGAGGTCTCGGGCTTGTCCTCCTCCACGAGGTAGGAGAACGACCGCTCCAGCTCGTCCACCTTCCTGGGGGCCTCCGGCTCCTGCGCGGGTGCCTCCGGGGCCGTCACCGGCGGCTCCTCGGGCGCCATTGAGGGCTCGGGGGCGGGCTCCGTGACTGGGGCAGTCTGCTCCGTCACCTCAGCATGCGCCTCCTCGGGCAAGGGACGCTCCTCCTCAGGCCGCGCGGGGGCGGGCTCGGGCGCGGGAACGGGTGTTGGAACCGGCTCGGGTATGGGGGCGCCCCTGGTCAGGGCGTCATGGATCATCCTCGCGTCCGAAAGGTCGATACCACCGACACGGCTCAGGTCGTCGACCGAGGCGGCCTTGAGCTGTGCGACGGAGGCGAACCCGTGGTCGAGCAGCTTGCCCGCTAGGTCCCTGTTCATGCCAGGGATGGACATGACCTCGTCCAGGGCGGCCTTCATGTGCAATGACGACACGCCCACGACGAGCGTCTCTCCAACGATGTTCCACTCCACCACGTAGTCGCCCTTGGGGTCGTCTACGGTCTCGAGCCTCCTCGACCTCGTCTCCCGGGTGATGTGGTCCTTCCACGTGTCTATCGCGTCCTCGATCTTCCGAGAGCACTTTATCTCGACCCTGACATACTCCTCGACGTTGAGGCGCATGTCCTTCCTCATCTGCTGGATGCGCCTGATGAGCTCCCTCGAGAGGCCCTCGGCCTCCAGGGCGGGCGTCTGCTGAAGGTCGATGTACGCCGCCCCCTTGGAGAATTCCGAGCCCGCGACGTCCGGTGGGAGCGTGGACGCGAACGACACCATGCCAGGCAGGATCTTCACCATCTGGCCCTCGATGCCGAGGGAGTATTCCCCGTTGTCTATCCCGGCCTTGACGGACTTGGCGGGCCTGTTCTTCAGCAGGACGGCGATCTTGGTGGACCACTGCCTGTAGACCTTTCCGATGGCGTTCGGGTTGGGCACGACGCTCAGTATCATCTCTTCCCATTCCTCGCCGATGGGGACCAAGTCGATCTCCTTGATGTTGT
>JBFXGF010000153.1:0-4044 GCA_050178275.1 Thermoplasmata archaeon
AGTAGCTGGACTCGAACCCGAGGTCCTTCCCCATGCCGTCTATATGTGACAGAGAATCGGTGGCCAGGCCGCTTATCGCCAGGCTCCTCACGGGTCGGCCGAGCTCGCCTTTGACGACCTCGAAGCATTCCTGTATCCCGACCTGGAAGCTCGAGTTCGCCTCCGCCTGGCCGCCCCTGACATCCACGCAGTAGTAACCGAACTTCATCCCCTCGAGCAGCTCGTCTAAGGACCTGTCCCCCTTCTCGAAATAAGTGTTCCTCATGCGAATGATTGGGGGCACCCTGTAGTTCTCGGCCCTTGCGTTGCCCGTCGGCCGAATCCCAAGGCGTTTGGCCCATTCCCTGTTCGCCATCTGTTCTCCGAGCACACCCTTGTCGATGAGAGTGACAGACTTCGGGAGGACCCCCTCGTCGTCGACCTCTATGTTACCGAACCCGTCATCTATCCATGGTGAGTCAACCATCGTGACTGACTCCGGGGCTACCCTCTTGCCCTGCAGACCGTCGAACGCCCCGGATGAGAAGTAGTCCGCCTCTGAGAGATGCCCCAACGCCTCGTGAGCCAACATTCCCGCGACCCTCGGCGACAGGACACAGGGATGGGTCCCTCGCTTGCATGGCACACCATCCATCTGCAGCTTCGCCTTGTGGGCCAGACGCTGGACGATCGCCTCCTTCGGGCTCTTGTCCGTGAAATGCTCCCAGCCGGAAATGACTGTGCCGGTTTCGTCCCTTGCTGACACGAGCCGCCCAGACGTCTTCGCGGAGGAAGTGGTCATCAGATACGCGTGGGATACCGATGTCCTTATGGCCGCGCCGTCGCTGGTGACGAGGACCCTCTCACCCGTGATGTCCATGTAACTGGCCTTGGTCGTCGTCATGCGTGGGTCGGCCTTCACGACTCCCTGGCAGACCGAGCTCAGGTACGACACCTTATCCGCGAGGTCGACCTCGTCCAACGGATCACGCACCCGCGGTCTCACGTCCTTCCTGACCGGCTTCACATCGCTCAGGCCTATGTCGGATGAGACGCCCCCAGACAACGCCCTCGCGGCCTTGGAGGCCTCGGCGATCGTTGATCCGGGGTCGCGCATGCCATCCGAGGTCGCGAACCCCCATCTCCCGGACACAAGGACCCTCGCTGAGTGGCCTCGTTCCAGTTTGCGCACGACGCTCTCAATCGCCGACTCTCGGAGCTCTATCGATGTCTGGACGACATCGTCCGCCCTGACCTCGACGTAGTCCAGCCCTGAGGTGGCCTTGGATTGAACCACCCTGAGAAGAGGGTCCAAGAGTCCGCTCATCTGGTAGGCGGGAGCGACTTACCCCACTAAAAGGGTAAGGGTCCCAGAGGGCGCGGCGTGAGCCAGTCCCGAACCTGCGTGATTTCTCAAAGTTTTTATACACTCTGCGTCTGTCGTCGGACCGTGAAGATATGCGTTATAGGCTGTGGGGCCATCGGCACCACGATCGCGAGGGCGGTCGAAGAGATGCCGGATATCGACACGACCTACCTCACGGACCGTTCCCAGGAGTGCGCCGCGAAGCTCCAGGAGCTGACTAAGAAGGTCAGATACATACCGGACATCGTCCCCGTGCTTCCCGAGATACGACTTGTGGTCGAGGCGGCCAGCCAAGACGCGGCGCGTTACTACGCCCCGCTCTCGCTCTCCGCGGGCGTCGACACGCTCATAATGAGCGTGGGCGTCTTCCAGGACGAGCAGTTCCAGAACGACGCGTTCAGACTCGCGAAGAGGAAAGGAGCCAAGATATACATCCCGAGTGGCGCAATCGTCGGGGTCGACGCGCTCTCGGCAGCTAGCCTCGAGGAAGTGGACGAGGTCACACTGACGACCACGAAACCACCGTCCGCGTTCGGGCCCAGCCCGTATCTGGAATCCAAAGGGTTCGTCCCCTCCAATCTGAGGGTCCGGACCGAGATATTCTACGGGTCCGCGAGGGAGGCGGTCAAGCACTTCCCTCAGAACATCAACGTCGCCGCCACGATCTCGATGGCGGGCATCGGGTTCGAGAAGACGATGATAAGGATAGTCTGTGACCCTCAGGTGAGAACCAACGAGCACAACCTGAGGGCGAAGGGCAAGTTCGGGGAGCTGGACGTCGTGACAAGGAATGTCCCGTCCCCTAGGAACCCGAAGACGAGTTACCTCGCGGCCCTGTCGGCCATATCCGCGATCAAGAAGATAACCGGGCACACCTGGATCGGCATCTGACCGCGCCATCTCTTTATACGGCAAGATTCATTCGAGGCCAGTGATCCTGTGGCGACCAAGGAGAGAAAGATATTCGCGTCCATGGAGACGGATGTTGACGCCATCGTCCTCATGAACGGCACCGACCCGAACTTGGACAACAGCTTCTTCTACGCGACCGGAATCCCGAGCGGCCTTTTCGAAGGTTGCGTGGCCATCATACAGTCGAAGGGCATGGAGGTCCTGAGTTCTGAACTTGAGGAGCTCAGTTCGAGGTCCGCCGGTGTGCGTACGACCGTTTTCGAGAACGCGGATCACAGGCACAAGCTCCTCTCACGCAGGCTGGCAGGAATGCGTAGGATAGGAGTGAACGCTCGAGAAGTCACCCACGCGAACTATCTCAAGATCAAGAAGGCCGCCGGGAAGGCGAAGATCGTGGACGTCTCCGCGGACCTCGAGAACGCGAGGGTCGTCAAACTGCCAGACGAGATATCGAAGATAAAGAAGGCCTGCACGATCGGGTCCTCCGTTGGCGAGATGATCCCGGACCTGGTCTCTGAGGGGATGACGGAGACCGAGGCGGCGGCCGAACTGACATACAAGATGATGAGGCTCGGGGCCACGGGGCCCGCTTTCGTCGCTGGAATCGCCTTCGGGTCGAAGAGCGCGGAACCCCACTACCATCCTGGCCCGAGGAAGCTCAAGCGCGGCCAGTTGGCGTTGTTCGACTACGGCGCGTGCTATGAGCGATATGTGTCGGACATCACCAGGACTTTCACGTGTGGGCCCGCGAACAAGCGACAGAAGGAGATGTACGACGTGGTGCTCAGGGCGCAGCTCGCGGCCCTGGACGAGGTGCGTGCCGGGGTGCATGGGAAGGACGTGGACCTCGCGGCCAGGCGCGTGATCGATGGCAGCAAGTTCAAGGGACGCTTCATACACAGCACCGGCCATGGTATCGGCGTCACGGTGCATGACCCTGGTTCTCTGTCCCCGGTCAGGGACATGGTCCTCAAGGAGGGCATGACCCTGACAGTCGAGCCGGGGGTGTACATCCCCGGGTTCGGAGGCGTGCGGATAGAGGATGATATCTTAGTGACGAAGAAGGGGTGCCGGGTCCTGACCCCCTGCTCGAAGGAGTTCAGGGAAATCTAGAACAACGAGAGCAGCCTCGTGTCGAAGAGCGCGTCGGCGACCTCCTGGAACACGAATATCATGATCACGCCGAGCAGCGATATGACAATCGACGCGAGCCAGTCGTCAGACACCGGAAGCTCCTCGACCAACACGTAGCGCACCGCAACCACGAGGAGCACGAACGCGAACAACAGTCCAAGCTCGGCGATGCGCAGCTCATGCGCCAAGTCCTGTATGAACGGTATCAGCAGCACGGCGATCACTGAAACCAGCAAGAGCCTGAGCACGAACGAGCCATCCACCGACCAGTCCCTAGCGACCAAGGCCGAGCTCACGAAGAATATCAACGACACGAGGGCGAAGGCGACGAGTAGTAGGATGATCTGTTCGAGGGTCATGCGGACACCGACGTCTGAACGGCGCTGCGGGCGTTATGTTACTTTCGGCGCCCAGGGCGCGAGCTGTCCTCATACACTCGTGAGGCTGGCAGATTGCGGAAGGTTCTGTTGCACTAGCGGGTGGTGCCCTCTCAGGCCGCCCCCGTCATCGAGCAACTCGTCGCATTCGGCTCCGGCCGTGCGCCCCTCTCGGGGCGTAGAGGACCATCATCACGTCATGCTGCGACGCGCCGGGGCCGAACCGTAGGCCCCCTGCCGCCTCCAACCCCGCGGAAGCGGCTGTCCGCAGCAGGT
>JBFXGF010000154.1:0-3989 GCA_050178275.1 Thermoplasmata archaeon
GATGTACACTCCAGCGCTCACAAGCGCGGCCTGGAACTCGGGCATCGTGATTTTGTCACCCGAGGTCTGGTCGTTGCTGAAGTATCTCCACGCGTAGCCGTGGTCGGACGCCGTGACGACGAGGTTATCGGACGGGTAGAGCGTCGACACCTCCGTCAGGAACCACGCGAACGTACCGCCGTCCCCGAAGTTCATCTCTGGGTACGTGTTCACGACCGTAGCCGTCCCGCCCTCGATCTCGATGAGCTCGATCGTCTGCGTGCTCATCCTGTCCAGCAAGACGACGATCTCGAAGTCGTCGCTCGCGGGTATGTTCAGCAGGGCCGGCAGGCTGTACTCGTCCCAATACCTCTCAAGGTCGTTGTCGCCGTTGTAATAGACGGCCAGCGTCCACGGCACCGGTTCCTGCGCCCTCGCGTTGCCCACGAGCAACATGCTCGGGGCTACGAGGACCGAAGCGATCAAAACACCTAGGCACAATTTGGCAATGTGTCCCCTCGTGTGTTCACCCCCTCCGGAGAACCCTCTGTTCAATCGGTCGCTAGGCTCCCCACTCGGCGGGGTATCGGCCGCTGAGTACTTCTAGGTTTCACATCTGGACGCCGGCCCTGGCACGCTCGCGGGTAATGGGAGAAATCGAAGGAGTTTGAGGAAACGGTTTGTCCTCGTCGACTACGCCGCGACTGGTTTGAGGTCCACCAAGATCTTCGCGCCCGACAGGTCCGCCTGCTCGTTCATGACGGTGACCTTCACGCCGTAGGTCGGCAGCTGCAGCCCGATGAACTTCGTGACCCCCTTCTCGAAGTCGAGGTAGAAGAACACGCCGCTGTCATCGAACGTCGGCTGGGCCGGCAGGGACGGGAAGCTCTGGTACTCTCCAACGTACGGGATCGAGTTGGCGGTCGTGTCCCTGAGGCCGAATGTCGCGTCCATCAGGAGTATGCGCTGCCTCACCATGACGTCGTTGTACTCCTGGTAGATCGGCTCCGGGTGCGCATCCACTATACCGATGCCCGCGTAACCTGGGTGCTGGCCGACGTTGTTGTCCTCGTACAGGAAGTTCCTGTACCAGATCAGGAGGCCGGGCGTGTGTGCCCAGAAGTCCACGTTGTTGTTCAACGGGTCAGTGAGGTCGACGAACTGGTAGCTCGTCAGGAGCGTGGCGTCGTAGCCAACGAAGTTCCTCCATTCGAGTATGTAGTAGTGCCTCACCGGTATGCCGGCCTCACCTTGGATGACCAGCCAGCCAGGGCCGCCCGCGTCCGTCGCGGTCAACGTCCACAGCTCGGGGGAGGACAGGTCGACCAGGTCCTGGAAGAGGATGCCGCCCTCCGAGTCCGCCACGATGATGTCGTCTATTACCCAGCCCGCCTCGTGCACGTATGGGTCCTGCTGCATGCGGAACCTGAGGTATATCGACGAGCCGGCGAACCCGCTCAGGTCCATCGTCTCCGCGACATAGTGGTGGGACGACCCGGTGATCCCGTCGCCGGTGTTGCCGCCGTACGGGTTGTCATCCGTCGTGTACTGGCCAGGGAGTGACTCCCAGACCAGGCCGTCGGTCGAGGCCTCGACGAAACCGAAGTCGAAGAGCTTCTCGATCTCGAACCACTCGTTGAACGTCAGGCTCGCGCCGCCTGAAGGTATCGCGATCTGCGACGCGGTCGTCATCTCGTACGAGGAGTACTTGAGGTCGCCCTCGTCCGACCAGTCGGACCTGTACCCGGAGTACCACTGGTAGTCCCCGGTGGCGCTCGCTGGCAGGCCGATGTCGACCACCTGCGCCGGCAGCTCGATCTTGACCGCGCGTATGCCATCCCCTGGCGTCTCTACCTGGAGCATGCTCACCTTCGACCTGATCCTGTCGCCGCCCGAGAAGTCGTAGTAGGCAGTCGCGCCGTTCTCCCAGCCCAGGACGTACTTGCCCCAGACGTTGAGGTGGCACGGGGACACGCCCAGGACCACGCGGCCGTCAGGGGCGACTCCGGGGCCCCACGAACCGGATGCCATCACGCTCAGGAAGCCGGTGGGGGCCTCGCCCGTGTATGTCCAGTCGTACTCGTCTGGAAGGCCGAGCTGGTGCCCGTACTCGTGAGCGTACACGCCGATCGCCTCGTTCTCCGGCTCCGTCGTGTACGAGCCTATCTTCACTCCGTTGGGCAGCTCGAACCCGTACGGCTCGTTGACGAACCAGCTGTGCGCCCAGATGGCCCAGGACGGGCCACCGGCGGACTGGTCGACGCCAGCGTTGGCGATCATGAGACTGTCGATGAAGCCGTCGCCGTCCGTGTCGAAGTCGGCCCATGGGATCGCGTCGCCGTACTGCTCGTAGGCCGCGAGGGCCGCGTCGATCGCGAACCTCCAGGTCGGGCCGTTCAAGTCGTCTGAACCCTCCCCGCCCTGCTTGCTGTCTGCGCCGTACCACCACTCGGAGTGGTTGCCTATCTGCACCCACGCGCTGACATAGCCGTCGAGGGTGTAGACGCCACCCGACTGCTCCTCGTAGTAGCTCTTGAGGGTTATGTCGCCGTCCCCGAAGAGCATCTCCTCGAAGTGCGCGGTGTCGAAGTCCTCGCACCAGTAGGTCGTGTGGTCATCAGGTGCCGGCTGCGGGACCGAGTTGTGCACCGGTCCCTCATACACGACGCCCTTGTACTCATCAGTCCCAGTGAACTCGACAAGCAGGACCAGTATCTTCCCAGTGCCCTGCACTGGCTCGGGCTCGTCCACGGCCGAGGTCGCCTTCTCCTCGTTGACCGCGACCGCCTTAGCCGCCTTCGGGTTCACGTAGCTGGACAGGACCTTGTCGCTCATGCCAGCGACGCGCCCGTCCAACCAATCCTTCACTTCCGCAGGCGTCGCGTCCTCCGGAATCTCACCGGACTGGAGCGCCGCGCTGACGTACCTCCACCATTGCGGCCCGATCAGCGACAAAGCGTCGGCCTTCGCCGCGTCCGCGGCCAACCCTACCGCCGAGAACGATGTCGCGACCATCACCGCAACTACTGCGAGGCTCAGCAAAGCCTTCCGGCCCCGCGTCATTTTCAAATTACCATCGGTCATATTCTCGCTCCTCCCCTCAGAGGGTGAGTTAACCCCGGAATGTAACCGACGTCCACTATATTACAATGAGCGGGGGGTCAGTGGCCCTTTGGTTCACCCGTCGAAGGGTTGACCGACCGGTCATCCGACGAGGGCCGGAGCCTGGGAGTGCGTCCTGGCCTTGTTCGGCGTCTGACGATGAGTATGCCAGTCATCGCCGTCCGGCGCCCAAACGGCCGCGGAGCCGCTGACGCGCCCCGAAAACATCGGCACGCACAGAAGCCAGATGGTCTACGAATGTACATCCGAAGCCTCTCGGGACCGGGAAATCTATTTAAATACCTATTTAAATACCGTAATTCGCCGGTGAGCTTTTATGGCAGTCATTAAAATTGAGAACGTCGTCGCCTCGACGTCTCTCGGGGGAGAGCTGGACCTTCAGGCCATCGCTTTGGCGCTGGACGGCGCAGAGTACGAGCCTGAACAGTTCCCAGGGTTGATATACAGGTTGAAGGAGCCGAAGACCGCGACGCTGCTCTTCAGGAGCGGCAAGGTCGTGTGCACGGGCGCTAAGAGCCTCGAGCAGGTCAAGACCGCGATTAGCAAGGTCGCCAAGCAGATAGAGGCGGCCGGCATCGTCATCAAGGGCGAGCCGAAGATCGAGGTGCAGAACATCGTGGCGTCGAGCGACCTCGGCGCCCAGATCAACCTGAACGCGATCGCGATAAGCCTGGGCCTGGAGAAGGTCGAGTACGAGCCCGAGCAGTTCCCTGGTCTCGTGTACAGGATCGACGTGCCGAAGGTCGTGGTGCTCCTGTTCGGGAGCGGGAAGCTCGTGTGCACGGGCGCCAGGAAGCCGGAGGACGTCGAAGCGGCCGTCGACAAGATCACAGAGGAGCTCAAGGCCGCTGGCCTGCTGAAGTGATGCCTGGCCCATGGCGGTACCC
>JBFXGF010000155.1:0-3971 GCA_050178275.1 Thermoplasmata archaeon
TATCGTCTTATCGAGGTCGACGGACACGACAGAGATCGTATCCTTACTCTCTACGTTACGTGTTGACGTAGTGAAGGAGTACTTGCAGCGGAAGGACGTCCATCCAACGAGTTACTTCGGACCAGGGAAGATCGAGGAGATAACCGAGGAGGTCAAGGAGATCGACCCTGACATGATCGTGGTCAACGACCGGCTCAAACCATCCCAGCATCACTTCATAGAGATGAGGTTCCAGAAGGAGTGCGTGGACAGGACAGGGGTCATACTGAGGATATTCGCTGAGCACGCCTACACCCCCGAAGCCATCGCCCAGGTCCAGTTGGCCAGACTGAGATATGAACAGCCCTTCTTGCGCGAGTGGATACACAAGGCCAAGAGCGGCGAGAGGCCCGGTTTCCTGGCGGGGGGCGCGTACGCCACCGATGTTTACTATGAGCACGCGAAGACCCATATGAGACGGATAGAGAACAGGCTCGACGAGTTGTCTCGGATGAGAGAGGTTAAGAGGGGCAGGAGACACGAGGAGGGGTTCACGCTAGTATCGTTGGCAGGTTATACCAACGCTGGCAAATCAGCGCTGATGAACGCGCTCTGCGGCTCCGAGGTGGAGGTCAGCCCCCAACTCTTCTCCTCGTTGTCAACCACCACAAGAAGGGTGAGGGGGGTGAAGGGAAAGGTGCTGGCGATAGACACCGTGGGTTTCATCAAGGACCTCCCTCCAGACCTGGTCGACGCGTTCAAGTCGACCCTCGAGGAGGTGTTCTTCGCCGACCTCATACTCCTAGCGTTCGACGCGAGCGAAGACGACATATCGATCAAGGACAAACTGGGGACGTCCTTGGACATACTGCTTCCCCGGATCGGGGAGGGTGAGATGCTGGTCGTCGGTACCAAGGTGGATACGATCCCACGAACGAGGGCTGAGGATGTGGAACGTATGGTGAGATCCATGGTAACACCTTCTGATGTCGTGATGTCGTCTTCGGTATCCGGTGAAGGACTTGAGGAGATCAGAGAGAGAATAACTGAGACACAGGGACACACACACGGACTGGACGTACACCTTCCACTGACCGACGCGAGTTACAGTCTGTTGTCCCGACTACACAACGTCGCCGAGGTGTCTCACAGGGTCGAGGGGGGACAGCTCAGGGCGGAGCTATGGTGTAGCCCGGAGGAGGCGGACAAGGTCAGGAACTGGTTATTGGCGGCGGGGGCGACGCTCTTGGCCGATAGGCCAAGGGAGGGCAGGCGGTGTCCGCGCCCTCCATCGGAAGCGCAGGGGCCCCCCTAACTCAGAGCCCAAAATCCTTCTTCTTCTGGATGACCCTCTTCTCGAACCTTCTCGGGAGGGACCACGCGAGGTACTCTATGTCGTCCATGTTCCTCACGAACTTGGCCTTGCTCGGGGTCCCGATGAGTTCCTCGAGCTCGTTCGTCTTCTTCACGTAGTCGTACAGCCACCAGATCGCGACAACGAGGCCTATCGGGCCAGCCGCGACAAGCCAGTAAGACCACGAGCCGACTGGTTCCGTCAGGTCCCTGAGCGGCGTGAGGTATGTCGGCAGGTCGTCTTCGAAGAATGCCCCGGCGACGCCTATCACCGTCAAGACGCAGAAGAGCACGATGAACATGCCGCTGAGCTCGAGCCTGTACTCCGTCAGGAATCCTTTGGGCAACCGGTTCACCCTTGGAACCGATAACCCGAACCCCTTTTAAAATGATTCTCCAACCCGGCTGCATGCAGCCGCTGAAAATATCCCTTCATCCCCCCCTTGGGCGGACTCATGCGCCTGGTGGACGCCCCCATGATGGCCGTTCTCGCGGCCGGCCTCCTGACCTCGATGGTCCTGTTATCGGCCTCGTCCGCCCCGCCCTCGGTGACGGTGTCGCAGCTCTGGGGCCTGGACGGGGACACCCACCTGACCGTGTGCGGGGTCCTGGTATCGCTCCGGTCCTACGAGTCCGGTTCTGAGGTCATGGTGGTCTCCGACGAGTCGGGGTCGACCACGGTCAAGGTCGTCTGCGCCGTCGGCCCGGGGCAGGCCCCGAGCGCATCGTTGTCGATCGGGGACCTCCTGAGCCTGTCGGGGGAGTGCGTGTTCGAGGACGGCATCCCGTGCGTGTACTGTCGCTACGGCGACGTCCAGCTGCTCCAGCGATCGGAGGAGGTGCTCACGGTCGACATGGTCTGCGCCTCCTGGCGGCTGTTCGAGGGTGACCGGTTGTCGGTCAGGGGGGTCTGTGGGTGGGACGCCTCCGGGTGCTTGAGGTTGTCGGACGTGGGCGGCGAGTCCGCGATCATGATGTCGTTAGCCCCCGGGGTCGCGCCCTTCGAGGGCGAGGCGCTCGTTGACTGCGTCCTGGTCCTGGACGGCGCGACGATGGCGCTCGTGCTCCAGGTCGAATCCCTCGCCCCCGTCGGGTGACAACAAGCTTTTCTGGGCAGGTCGCGTTGGGCATGCCCGTGCCCGCCACGATGCTCGCGTTCGACGACACCGACTCCCCGGACGGCATGTGCACCACGTACCTCACGGCCCAGGTGCTCGAGGAGCTGTCAGACCTCGACCTGTTGGGGTGGCCCAGGTTGGTCCGCCTCAACCCGAACGTCCCTTGGAAGACCCGGGGGAACGCCGCGGTCTGCCTCCCGCTGGGCCACGGTGAGGGCCGAGGCACGCCCTGCGGGAAACTGGAGCGAGGCGAGTTGCGGTGGCACAAGCGCGGTACCCCGGCCGACCCGTCCGAGCTGTTGGAGCGGGCGGCGGCGGTCGTGGCCCGCAACGCGAAGTTCGACTGCCACACGACGAACCCCGGGGTCGTCGTGGCCACCGACCGCCCGAGCCCCGCCCTGTACTGGAGGGCCGTGCGCGAGGTGGTACCGCTCGTGGATGTCGAGGCCGAGCTGTCGGCCCGGGGCGCCCGCTGGCGCAAGTTCAAGAGCGGCCGGGGCGTCATAGGCGCTTCCGCCGCGATGGCCTGGAGGCCCAGGGACAGGACCTGGGAGGTCATCGCGTACAGGTCGCCGGACAAGTTCGGCACCCCCCGGGAGATCGTACCCGAGAGCGTCATACGGATGGACCGGGAGACGCGCCATACATTCAACAACTACGACCCGGAGAACGGGCACATCGCGGTGACCCCCGGGTCCCCCTGCCCCGTGCTGTTCGGGATAAGGGGTGACTCGCCCCGCGAGCTCCTCAAGGCGAAGGACATGATCCGCGGGGAGAGGCCAGACAAGTGGCTCCTGTACATGTCGAACCAGGGGACGGAGGACCATATCGTGAGACGGAGGGTGCGCGACCTCCGCCCAGGCGACTCCGCGAAGGTCCACGGGACGGTGTCCTCCGGGCCGGTGACGGTGCCTGGCGGGCATGTCATCATCCGATTGAAGGACGGAGCGGAGACCGACGCCGCGTTCTACGAGCAGTCCCGCGGGATGCGGGACGCGGCCCGCGCCCTCCTCCCGGGCGATGAGATAGTCGCATATGGCTCGGTCAGGTCCTCCCCCCGTTCCCTGAACGTCGAGAAGTTGCAGGTCGTCCGCCTCTCGTCGCACGTGCGCAAGGCCGCGAACCCGATGTGCGCCAAGTGCGGGAAGCGCATGGGGTCGATGGGCTCCGGCAAGGGATACAGGTGCAAGGTCTGCGGCGCGCGCGCGCCCGCGACAGCGGCCGACTTCGAGCCGATAGCCCGGGCGGTGTCCACGGGCTGGTACGAGCCACCCGTGTCCTCCAGGCGACACCTTCACAAGCCGTTACGGCGAATGTCGAGGGGTAACATCAACAAAATATAAATACGCTCAGGGGAATCATCGCGACATAATCCAGCGCCCCGGTCCAAGGGGTGCGATGGGTGTGATTTGTGATGGCTCAACCTGTGATCGTAAGCGCCACGAGGACAGCAGTCGGCAAGTTCGGAGGCGGCCTCAAGGATGTGCCCGCGACCAAGATCGGCGCGGTCGTCGTGGGAGA
>JBFXGF010000156.1:0-3967 GCA_050178275.1 Thermoplasmata archaeon
ACCGCGAACCCCAGGCGCTCGTAGAACGCCTTCGCCTTCACGTTGCTCTTGCGGACCTCCAGCACGACGGTGTCGATCTCCCTGGCGATGCATCTCGAGCAGAGCGCGTCCATGAGCATCGACCCTCCCGACATGTTCCGGTGGCCTGGGTCCACCGCCAACATCAGCACGCGCGCGACCTTGGGCGTCGAGGCGACCGAGGCCACGAACCCTATCACCCCGTCCTCCCCCTCCAGCACCAGGAAGCCCTGGGGCCACAGGTTGTGGACGGTCATGTAGAGCGACGGGGCGTAGTTCTCGCCCAGCGACCTCTCGACCAGCCTGGACACGGCCGCCGTGTCGCCTGGAACGAACTCCCTGACGAGCATGCCCTCCTAACCCTTGCCCCGTGTAGATGGACGTAGCAGATTAAGCTTGCGCGTCGCCAGGACGACCATGGCCAGGGCCGAGGCGCAGGCCGGCACGGCCCATGGCACCGCGAGGGCCGACCCCTCGGTCCCTGGGCCAGGCGCGACTTCGGCGCCGACCGTCACGACGACCCAGTCGGTCGCCGAGTTCCCCCACGCGTCCTCGACGACCAGCCGGACGACGAACGTCCCGTACGAGTCGGCCGTGAAGGTCGCGCGCGCTCCCGACGCGTCCTCTCCGCCGTCCCCATCGAAGTCCCAGGACATCTCCGAGACGGCGCGGTCGTCCCAGGAGCCTGAGGCGTCGAGGGTCGCATCCCCAGGAGCGGTCAGAATGATATCCGAGCCCGCGTCCGCCACGGGGGCGACGGTGTCTGGTACCCAGTCCAACTCGAAGGCCCCCAGGAAGTACGAGGACGCTTCCTCGTTCCTCACGACCACGGCCAGCTCCCGGTTCCGCGCGAACGACGAGTAGACCCAGTTGTTGCTCGACACGACGCAGGAGCCGTCGAGCACGAGCCCTTTGTTGTGCAAGACAGTGACGGGGCTCGCGTCGGCTATCAGCCCGAAGGACGCCGGCGCCCCTGTCGCCAGCGCGGACGCCGAGAGGAAGGACACGGCCTCGCTGTTGGCCTTCATGTTGTACCAGGACCCGTCGAAAAGGCCCCTCGCCGAGCCGCCCCCCTGGAGCACCCCGGCGACGGCGCCGATGACCGGGTTCAGGCATGGGACGCTAGACCAGCGGGTCGTCCACTCGAGCTCCGCCTGGAACTGCTCAAATGTCACGGAGGCTGACGCTGATATCAACTGTGAGATGAACGGCTCCTCGACGGACACGTCGGGTGAGACATAGAGATGTACCTCCGCCTCGGACACGGTCGTCCTCGGCGAGAGCACGCCCTCGGGGTGCTCGCCCGGCTCCGGCTCTGGGAACTCAGCCTGGAAATCGCACCTGGCATCCTCCAGCCACGGCCACACATCGGGCCGTCCGAGTCGAGAATCATCATCGAACACGGACGCCATGAACGACGCGAGCGAACCGTCCCTGACGGACACCCCCCAGCCCCTGTTCCCGAAGAGCCTGTCCGCCGGGACGCCGTCCTCGACGAAGTTCTCCGAGAGGGTCACGAGCGTCCCGCCGTCTACGACGACGTACTTCGCGTGCATGGCCCCGAAGTGCCTGACGACGCCGTCGTCCAGGTTCCCGCCCACTACTCGGACATCGACGCCGTCCAGGGCCAGGCGGGATATGCACGCCACCTCTGACGCGCTCATGCCGCCCACGGGAAGCGCGTCGACCAACACCCGCACGTCAACGCCCCTGGACTCGGCATCGGAGAGTCGCGCGCAGACCGGGGGCGACGACAGCTCGTAGGCGCACAGCCTGATGCTCGCCTCCGCGCTAGAGAGCGCCTCGAGCACGACATCCAGGGAGCAGTCGGGGCTCGCGAAAGACGTCAGGCATCCTGGGGACACCGTCGCCGAGACGACCCCGTGGCCCGTGTGGCCGTATCGGAGCTCCTGGAAGCGGGCCCAGTCCCCCGCCGTGTCCGTGTCCAGAGGCGCCTCGCGCGACAGCCTGCGGATGACCTCGCCCCGGCGCGGTCCCATGACGGGGTCCCCGGACCAGCCCTCCGAGGGCGCGATGGCTTCGCCATACACGACCGCGTCGGATGCCGTCCCATCGGGGGACACGATCCCAATGGAGTCCCCCGTGTCCGCGAGCCGGAACACCCCGGTCACCTCAGCCCCGTCACCGGAGCCCCAGCCAGCGATGTGGACCCCGGGGGCCTCGCCGTACACGGAAGAGTACGAGGAGGCGTTCTCGGACAGCGAGAGCGACTCGCCTGGTGGGAGCGCGCCACCCGTGAGCCTCATGGTTCCCTCCCCGTCCGTCACGGTCCAGTCGGAGAGGTTGACGGTCTCGGTCGCGCGGTTGCACAGCACAAGGTACTCGTCGCCGCTGACTGCGCATGGGTAGAACTCCACGATCACCAACGACGCGCGGACGTCATCCGCGTACTCGCCGCACACCGCGAGCGTTCCCGAGACCGGATGCAGGCTCACCGACCCGAGTATGAAGAGCAAGGCCGATGACACCACAGCGGACCGGAGAGCTCGCATCGACTCGGCGATGCCCCGACGGGGTCAAAGGGCGTACTGCTACACGTAGCCTAGAACTCAGGGGAGGCCCGACACGAGGTCCATCAGGACCGCGCGCTTGTCCTTCGCCTTGACGACCCCGCTGGCCAGGAGCACGCCGTCCGAGCCGAGCTCGATCGCCTTGCTCACGTCCGCCCGGCCCTTGACGCCCGCGCCGCACAGGACCGCGACCTCGGGCCTGACGGAGCGGATGGCGCGCACGGTGTCGCTCACGATCCCCGGGTTGGCGGTCGTCACGGATATGTCCCCGCCTATCAGCTCGGGGGGCTCGACCGCGACCGCGTCCGGGCCCATGGCCGCGCACGCGATGCTCACGCCGGGGTTGTTCGTGCAGACTATCGTCGCGAGGCGCAACGCCCTCGCGTTCCTTATCAGGTCGTGTATCTCGGCGACCTTGATCCTCCTCTCAGAATGGTTCAGGAGGGTCCCGGTCGCGCCCGAAGCGTGTATGTTCTCCAGCGTCACATGTCCGGTCGTGCTCCCCGGACGCACGTCGTCCGCGTGCTGGGCGTACACCGGTATGTCGACGGAGGACGCCACCAAGGCGATGTCAGGGAACGGCGGGGCGACGACGATGGCGGCGCCCGTCTCGTGCGCGACCTGCTCGCAAAGCTTCGCGAGGGCCACGGCCTCCTTGCCGCTCGACTCGAGGTATGTCTTGAAGTTCACCACGATGGCCGGCTTCTTGAGGCTCACGAGCTCTACCCCTTCACTCCAGCGGCTTCATGCGGGGCTCGAGCTTCTTCAGTATCTCGGGCCTGGTCGTGTACTCGAGGTCGTCGGGGGACACGATGCCTGGCATGAACGGCCCGTGGCCGCGCATGTACATGGAGATCTCCATGGCCTTGTTCCTGACGATGTCCCACTCGTGGCCCGCGAAGTAGTCGATCGGGGTGTGCTCCCCCGGCTTGAGCCCGGGCATCTCCGCGCCCTGTATCCTGCCGTTGTTGATCTGTATCCCGAGCGAGCACAGCCTCGGGGGGCCGTCGTGGTATGTCGGGTCGGAGTCGGCGACGCTGCAGGGGTACCATGCCCCGTGGTGCGAGCCTCTCATCCAACCGGCCACGAGCGCCGGGAACGCGAACGGCTGCAGGACCTCACCGACCGCTGGCAGGCCGGACTGGCACCGGACGAGCATGACGGGGTCGTCCTTGCCCACGTACTTCCCCGCGAGCATGTTGAGCTTCTCGGTGGAGACGACCGCGGCGACGCCGATGTCCCTGTGCATGACCCTCTTGACCGCGAACCTGGTGGTGTCCCCGAGCAGCGCCAGGATGTCGTACATCTCGGCCGGGGAGCTCATGACGACGCTCTTGTGGTCGACGACGTCCACGACCTCGAGGTCGTACCCTATGTGCGCCCTCGGGTCGATGACGAGACCGGTGGTCGTGAAGGCG
>JBFXGF010000157.1:0-3942 GCA_050178275.1 Thermoplasmata archaeon
CGCGCGCGGTGCAGCGCGTGCGCGCACCCTCATGCCCGCGCATGCGTGGCTGGTCAGTCATCCCCCCTCTGTAAACATATTTATATCGAGATTTTCCCTAGGAATGTCTGTCCCGCGCCTGGCCGAGGGTGGGGGTGTCCGGCATGCAGAAGAAGATTCTCGTCAAGATCAAGAAGGACGGCTCCGAGCTCAGCCTCCGCGAAGTGCTGGACAAGATCAAGGAGCTCCAGGACCAGAACCCGGACGAGGACGTTTTCTTCGACGGGGACGAGTACGCCATATGCGCCAGGCCCCGGAAGGCCGCGCCCTAGGGCCCGCTAGCTCCGGGATTCTAATACACGTCACGCGATAGCGTCAGGAGCAGGTGTTCCCATGCCAGGGAGAGTCACGATAGGGCTGTTCAACTCGTACGACCCCGTCAAGTTCCGCGAGGCCCACAGGCGCGTGCTCGCGAGAGCGGGGCCGCTCGCGCTCGCCTTCGACTGCAACCTGGCGACCTTCGGCTTCCCGTACGAGGAGGATCTGTCGACCCCCGTCGAGATAGCGCGGTGGGTCTCGACCACGACGACCATCGGTGAGGACGGTGGATACCTGGTCCAGCTCTCCGAGAAGGGCAGGTTCTCGGCGTTCGACTTCCCGAAGAAGGGCTTCCCGCCGCAGCTGGGAGAGGTCATCATCACGACGAGGAAGCCCGCGAAGGGCAAGTCCGTCAGCCCCGAGGATGTCCGGTCGTTGACCCGGTCCGGCAAGTCGGTGCTGCTCCTATTCGGGCTCGGCCCCCACGGCCTGCCGAAGGACGTGTTCGGGTTCGCGGATAGACACCTGGACATCACCACAAGGGGCATGTCGCTCGAGACGTGCACCGCCCTCGGGGCCGTCGTCGGCTCCCTTCTCGGGAAATGATCAGTATACCTTGTACTCGAGGCCCAGCGCTGGCAGCCTAACGCCTTCCTTCTTTACGACGCGCCCCACGACCTTCGCTCCTTTTCCGGCGGTCCTGACGCACGCGTCAGCCTCGCGGTCGGGGACGACGATGGTGTACCCCATCCCCATGTTGAATGTCTGATACATCTCCTTGTCGGAGACCCCGCCGAGCTCCTGGAGCGTGTGGAACACCGCGTTCGGCTTGACCGGGTCGACTATCTCGAACCCGACGCCCTTCTTCAATCTGATCAGGTTCCTGAGCCCGCCCCCGGTGATGTTGGCCATGCCGTGCACCTCGTGCCTGCCCAGTATCGCGAGCACCTGCTTCACGTAGATGGTGGTCGGCTCAAGGAGTTCCATGCCCATCGGCCTCGGCAACCCCCTGACCTTCCTCCTGTAACCGACCCCCGACTTCTCCACGATCTTCCTGGCGAGCGTCAGCCCGTTCGAGTGGACGCCAGAGCTCGGCAGCGCGATGACCGTGTCACCTGGCCGGACCTTCTGGCCCGTCACTATCCTGTCCTTGTCCACCACACCGAGGCAGGTCCCCGCGAGGTCGAACCCCTTGACCAGCTCGGGCAGGACGGCTATCTCGCCGCCGACTATGGTCATGTTCGAGAGTCTCGCGCCGGCCTCCAGCCCCTTGCCGATCTCGGCCGTCCTCCTCTCGTCAGGCTTGTCTATCGCGATGTAATCCACGAACGCTATGGGCTCGGCCCCGACACATATCGTGTCGTTCACGTTCATGGCGATGCAGTCTATGCCTATGGTGTCCCACTTCCTCATCTCGTCCGCGACGAGGAGCTTGGTCCCCACGCCGTCCGTGGCCAACGTGAGCGCGACGTCCCCCAGGTCTATGAGCCCCGTGAAATGCCCTGGCAGGTCCAGGGGCTTCCCGAAGCCCTTCCTCTTGAACTTGAGTTGCCCGACGAGGGCCGAGATGCTCTGAGACTTCCTGTCTATGTCCACTCCGGCCTTGGCGTAGGTCATACCCTTCGGCATCCTGTACCAGCCTCGTTCCGGGCCATCGCTTATTGTGCCTATACCTTTTGTCATCCTTCGGATAACGCTAAATCCGCGTGGCGGGTATCCCTAGCGCGTGACGAAGGCTTGGCGGGCCGCGCATAGGAAGGACTTCTACTACAAGAAGGCCAAGCGGGAGCACTATCGGAGCAGGGCGTCCTACAAGCTGAAGCAGCTCGACTTCAGGTACGCCCTGATCGAGGCCGGGGACGTCGTGGTCGACCTGGGCGCCTCGCCGGGGGGCTGGTCCCAGGTGGCCGTCGAGCTGGCGGGGTCCGAGTCAAAGGTGTTCGCGGTGGACATCGACCGGTTCGCCCCGATCGAGGGTGTCACGTTCTTGAGGGGCGACATGAGGGACGACTCGGTCGTGGACCGGCTGCTGGAGATGATCCCCGAAGGCGCGGACGTCGTGTTATCGGACATGTCCCCGAACATCAGCGGCAACTACTCCTACGACCACGCGCGCTCAGTTGAGCTGTGCGAGCACGCGCTCGAATTCGCCATCAAGGTGCTGAAACCTGGCGGCCACTTCGCCGCGAAGATGTTCTCCGGGGACATGGGCAAGCAGTTCACGGACGAGGTCAGGCGCAGGTTCAGGGAATTCCACACGAACCATCCGAGGGCTTCGAGGGCCACGAGCTCCGAGGTGTACGTTATCGGCCTAGGGTTCCGCGCCCCGAGGCGCTAGTCCCAGAACCTCTTGGTCCTGGCGTACGTTATCTCGGCCGCGAGTATGTCTCTCAGGAACTCGTCCTCCTCCAGGTGGTACCGCGCCAGTATCCTCGCGGCGGTGTCGGCGCCCACGCCCCTGCCGACCATCGCCATGGCGGCCTTCCTGCCGTGGGCCATCACCAGGTTCGCGTTCTTGTATATCCTCTTCAGGGCCCGCCTGCCCTCCTCGTCCGATGCACCCTTGCGCAACACCGCGAGGTCCTTCTTCGCGTACGGCTGGATCGCCGCCAGCAGTACCCCCCCGCACTTGGCGCACTTTGCCCTGTCGGGGAGCGCGCCCACGGTCGTCCTCCGCTGGCTCCTGCAGTTCATGCACACCAGGATGATGTCCTCCGACGCCAGCCGGTCCTTGAGCGCCAGCAGGACCGTCTTGTCCGCCCTCTGGGGCTGGACGAGCTCCCTCCGGTCGCCTATGGCCTCCTCCCCCATGGGCGAGAGCTTGCAGGGGACAAGCTCGATCGTGCCGTCCTGGATCCTCCTCAGGACGTTCGCGGTCCCCTCGACGTCCATGTTCTCCCAGAGAGTCTTCGAGACGGCCTCGTCGAATATGGGCGAGTGCTCGAACACGTCGATCAGCTTCGAGACGTTCAGCATCTTGTAGTCCGCGTCCTTCCGGACCGCGCCGAACTTCTTCGCGACATGGACGAACTGCCAGCGCAGGTCCGAGGAGTTGCGGACTATGAGCCTCATGAGCTGGTGGAGGCCGGAGGTGTCCGTCTCCTTGAGGGTCCTCAGGACATCGTCGACCCTCATCCCCCTGGGCACCTCGAGCACTATCGAGTACGGCTCCGTGTGCACGCCTATGCTCTCCCCGAACCTGGCCGCCAGGAGCGTCGTGATCAGCTTCGCCAGTGTCTCGTTCACCCTGCTCCCGAAGCAGCAGTTGATGACGATGACCCCGTCCCCCTGCTCCACGGTCACGAGCTTGTCCGTGGGCACGGGCAGCCCCTTCTGCCGCGCGACCCAGCCCACGACCTCCTTCTTGGTGGTCTCGTCGGCCGGGTACAGGTCCATCGGCAGCAGCCGGCGCATCGCCCCGACCTCCTGCGCGACCTCGTAGGGGACGGGTATCTCCTCGCCTATCCAGGAGGGAGTCGCGCCGATCTCCCGGACCTGCTCGACCATGACCTCGTCCTCCCCGACCTCTATCACGCGCCAAGTCCTTCCTCGGGCCACGAACGTCGCGTAGGGCTCCGCGTACGAGGCGACGAAGCTCTCGTCCAATGTCCCTATCACGCGCCTCGAGGACACGTCCCTTATCCT
>JBFXGF010000158.1:0-3893 GCA_050178275.1 Thermoplasmata archaeon
TTCTTGCAGCTGGCGCACTCTGAGTAACCCTCCGATGCGAGCTTGATTCTCTCCAGTTGCGTCCTAGTTCGCCTCTTGGCCATACTGAACCTCAGGGAGTCCTTCTCATCCCGATGGAAAGCGCCTTCTCGCCTTCGCGCGTGATGGAATAGATCCGCCAGTTCTTCGTGCGTTTCGACTTTATGAGCCTCGCCGACTCCAGGATCCTCAGGTGATACGACAGTTTCGAGTCCGGCATCCCAGTGATGACCTTGAGGACGCAAGGGCAGAGATCCATGGTCGATAGGGCCCACAGTATCCTCAATCTCGTGTGGTCCGCAAGGGATTGGTGCCGCCCCGCGTCTTTCCTGAGCTTGGCCTCAGGGGGGATCCTCTGCGTCAGTCCGCGGATCCCTCCGACCTCATCGAGCGCGGACGCGACAGACCTTGGCATGGCCTGCCCCTTCGCCGTCGGGCCGCAACACGATGTTTCAAATTTGTTTGAAACCACAAATCCTATATACTGATTGTGCTATTTCAATTTTTGTGGAAATTCAAGAGGAGTAGACACCGTGTCCCTTGACCTACTGGTTGACCTCGTGCTCGCGGGCCTCGATGGGATGATAGAGTACCTGTCCGCGCACGTCCTCCTTTGTCTAGTCCCGGCGTTCTTCATCGCGGGGGCGCTCTCAGCCCTCTTCAAGAAGGAGACGGTGACGAAATACCTCGGGCCCGACACACCAAGATACATCTCGTACCCGGTGGCGTCCGCCGCCGGCCTCCTCATCGCTGTCTGCTCGTGCACGATACTCCCGCTGTTCGCGGGCATATGGAAGAAGGGCGCCGGGCTCGGCCCCGCAGTCACATTCCTGTTCACTGGACCAGCCGTGAATGTCCTGGCGATATTATACACGGGGAGCCTCATCGGATGGGACATCGCCGCGGCCCGAGGGGTCATGGCCGTGGTCTTCGGGATTCTGATCGGCCTCATCATGGGGTTCATCTTCGAGGGCGCGAGAAGGCGCACGGCCCCGGGGGCGAGTCAGGGCGCCAAAACCTCTCCGCCAACCGCTGTCGTGGACCCTCGTCCGGACAATCGCACCATCCGCGACGCGGCTGTGACCTACCGGTTCACAATCCTGTTCGTTCTGCTCATGGTGATACTCGTCGTAGGGGCATCGCCTCTGGCGCTCGAGGTCAGGGTCCCGATGGTCCTGGCCGCCACGGCGTTGACCATGGCCTGGGCGCTCAGGATGAACTCGAAGGCGGAGAACGAGAGCTGGATGAGAGAGACTTACTTCTTCGTGAAGATGATACTCCCGCTGCTTCTCGTCGGCGTCTTCGTCGCGGGTTTGGCGTCGGAACTGATTCCCGAGGAGGTCGTCGGGGAGTACCTCGGCGACAACTCCCTGAGGGCGAACGCGATCGCCGTCGGGTTCGGCATCTTCATGTACTTCCCCACATTGGTCGAGGTCCCGGTGGCACGCATGTTCTTGGACCTGGGCATGGCGAAAGGCCCACTGCTCGCGTACTTGCTGGCCGACCCTGAACTCTCCTTCCAGAGCGTGCTCGTGACCAGGAAGATCATGGGCAACAAGAAAGTGGCGGTCTACGTGTTGTTGGTGGCCGTACTGTGCATCGCCGCGGGACTGCTGTTCGGCGCTGTCATCGGAGGCGGATGAAGATGTCTACGGGAACCTGTTGCCCTGGAAAGGATAACGCGAGGAAGATAACGGTTGGGGGTCATCAGATCGGTGTCTCGTTCCTCGACCAGATCATCGAGAGAGCCATGGCCCACCTGGACGCGCCCGAAGAGGAGCTGAAGGCGATCCTGCTCAGGGAAGTCAAGGTATACAACTACGTACCATCCTCCGTCGAGGATGAGTACGTCGACGCCCTATGGGAGGAATTCAAAAAGCAGCGAGCAAGACGGAGCGGAATAAGGTGATGAGATGAAAATCGAAGTGTTCGGGACCGGATGCCCCAAGTGCAACACGCTTGAGGTGAACGTGCGGAAGGCGTTGAGCGAGCTGAGCGTGGAGGCGGATGTGGTGAAGATCACGAGCATCGACGAGATGGTCGAGCGCGGCCTGATGTCCACCCCCGCCATGGCGATAGACGGAGAGGTGGTCGTCGCCGGCAGAGTACCCTCCGTCGGCGAGCTTCGAGGGATCATCCAGGCGAAGGGGAGTGTCGGGTGACCGAACAGAAGTTCGGAGGGATCCCAAGGGAGATGATCCCCTGGCACCCCACAATCGTCGCAGACCGATGCACCAAATGCGGAGTCTGCGTGGCTTTCTGTCACAAGGGCGTGTTCACGGATACGGGGGACGGGCCTGTTGTCAAGAACCCTTTCAACTGCGTCGTGGGGTGCACCGGTTGCGCGAATGAATGTCCCGCCGATGCGATCACCTTCCCGACGCTCGTCGAGTTGAGGGATGCGCTCGCTCGTCTGCGAAAGGAGTTCGGCGTCCTGAGGAGTTGACAGCAGTGGTTGAGGGACTTGCCCCCGCCTCTGTCGAATCAAGGAGGAAGCTGTCGTTCCTAGATGAGTTCCTCACACTCTGGATATTCCTCGCGATGGGCATCGGTCTGGCACTCGGGTACACGGCCCCCCAGTTCGCCGACGCTCTTGACTCCGTGAGGGTGTTCGACGTCTCGCTCCCGATCGCGATAGGGCTGCTTGTCATGATGTACCCGCCCCTCGCGAAGGTGCGCTACGACGAGCTCGGTAGGCTTAGGCAGGCGAAGAGGATGCTCAGCGCCTCGCTCATCCTGAACTGGGCCGTCGGTCCCGTGATCATGTTCGCGCTAGCATGGATCGCGTTCCCCGGGACGGACGCCGTGTCGACGTCATTCAGGACTGGTCTGATACTCATCGGCCTGGCGAGGTGCATCGCGATGGTCCTCGTCTGGAACATGCTCGCCGATGGCGACAGCGAGTACTGCGCGGTCCTGGTCGCTCTCAACTCGGTCTTCCAGATATTCATGTACTCGGTGCTGGCGTACTTCTTCATCACCGTGATGACCCCGGTCATGTCGCCCTCGGCGGAAGCCACTGTCGTGGACATCACGATGGTGGACATCGCGAGGAACGTCCTCATCTTCCTGGGGATACCGTTCGCGCTGGGGGTGGCGAGCTGGTACTTCCTCGCCAGGAGGAAGGGGAGGGAGTGGTACGACACCGTGTTCGCGCCCAGGATAAGCCCTCTCGCGATGGTCGGCCTCCTGTTCACCATCATCGTCATGTTCGCGCTCCAGGGTGAGGAGATAGTCAGCAGACCGTGGGAGGTCCTGAGGGTCGCCATGCCCCTGCTCGGCTACTTCGCGATCATGTTCTTCCTCAGCTTCGCCCTGTCGCACAGGCTCGGGCTAAGCTACGGCCAGTCAGCGGCCCAGTCGTTCACCGCCGCCAGCAACAACTTCGAACTGGCGATCGCCGTCGCGGTCGCGACGTTCTCCATCGCGTCGATCGAGGCCTTCGTCGCCGTCATAGGCCCGCTGATGGAAGTCCCAGTCCTGATTGGGCTCGTGAATGTGTCTCTCTGGATCAAACGCAGGTACTACGACGGGTTCGGCAGACCGCTTCGCCGGCAGGGCCCGGGACCGCAAAAGGATTAATTAGGGTGAGATAGATGCCCGTGCATCGGGATAGCTGGGATGCACTAGTGGCATGTCTGTCGCGTCAGAGTGCCATGTCTGCGCGCAGTACCTGAGAAGGGTACACGCCATGAACAACTACGGGCCAGGTTTGAGGGCGCTGGCGAATATGTCGGGAGGCTACGCACCGAGGAGAGATCTCTTGAGAGCCGGAGGGCTGCCCGCCCGGGTGTTCGTCGTCGACGACGAGGACTTCATCCGTGAACTCTACAAGGACATGTTCGAGTCCAGGGGACACACCGTCTTCTCCGCCA
>JBFXGF010000159.1:0-3851 GCA_050178275.1 Thermoplasmata archaeon
CTGCGCTGTCCTGTCGTTGGTCACATACAGGGTGCTCGCGAGAACCGGGCCGGGGGCAGACCAGACGGGGCCAAACAAAGTGAAAACCAGCTAAGTTGTTTGAGGAAGTGGTTTGTGGCAAGGCGATGAAGAAGTAACTTACTTCTTCATCAGCTTCATGAAGCCGCCGCCCTCGTGGATCTCGAGGTTCTTGTCGTTGAGTATAGACTCGAACTCGGGCCAGTCTATGACATCGACACGCGGGCTGTTGCCCCTCGTGAACTCGATCTCGCTCGTCCCGCGGACCTTTCCTGGCCTCAAGCTCTTTTCGGCAGCTATCTCCTTTGCCCTGTCGAGAGATATTGGCTTCATCGGCATGGTGCATCCCTTCTTGTGTCGGACCCTTCCGACTGACCTTCACATAGCCGTCCGACATATAAATCACTTTCGCTGGCTAGCGCAATCCTAGATGCTGGCTATTCGTCGGACGATGGTGTCACGCCTGGGTCAGAAGAGGACGAGGAGCATCAAGGTCGACACGAACAGCGTCGCCAAGGCCACAGGGAACCCGACCAGAGTGAACCTCCAGAAGTCGACCTCGACCCCCATGCCCTCGGCCTTCTCCGCGACTATCACGTTCGCCGCCGCCCCGAGGATGGTCGCGTTGCCCGCGAGCGTGGAGCTCGACGCGAGCGCGAGCCAAAGGTCCGTCTCCGACACCGGTATCAGCTCGCTCAGGAGCATGACGGCGGGCACGTTGCTCACGAGGTTGGACAGGATGGCGGAGAGCGCCGTGAGCCACTCCACCTTCGGCACGCCCCCGTCCTCGAACCCCGGGAAGAAGTCCTTGAGCTCCGTGAGCAGCCCCGAATCCCTCACGCCTCTGAGCACTATGAACAGGCCGACGAAGAACAGTATGATGGACCAGTCCACTCCGCCCAGCATGTCCTTCGCCTTCACCTTCGAGACGAGCGGGATGACGAACAGAGCCACGACGCCCCCCACGAACGCCACTATCGCGATGGGCGCGTCGATGACATGGCTGGCGACGAATGCGACGAATGTCCCCGCGGTGATGAGCAGGAGCGCGTAGAGTCCGACCCTGTTCTCCCTCATCTTGCCCAGCCCCGACATGGCCGCGGCGTCCCCCTTCACGATCTCCTCCTGGAAGATCGCCCATCCGTCGTTCAGTATCTTCCTCCTGAACTCCTGCGCGCTGCCCCTGTTGATCTCCTTCCGGTAGATCAGGTACAGGATGGCTATCGCGACGAGCATGCACACGGCGGCCACGGGCACGAGCCTCGCCGAGAAGTCGACGAACGAGATGCCGGCCTGGGTCGCGATGTACGCGTTCTGCGGGTTCCCGACGGCCGTCGCGACGCTCCCGATGTTCGCGGCCATCGCCTCGGCCACGAGGAATGGCACCGGGTTGGACTTCAGCAACCTGCAGGTCCTGATTATGATGGGCGTGAAGAGCAACACGATCGTGTCGTTCAGCACCAGCGCGGAGAGGGTCCCGGTGACGACCATCGTGAGGACGAGGAAGGTGAACTGGTCCTTCGAGTATCTGATCATCCTGAGGGAGACCCATTCGAAGAACCCGCACAGCTCGAGCCCCGCGACGAGTATCATCATGCCGACCAGGAGCAGCACGATGTCGAGGTTGATCGCCGACACGGCGTCCCCAGGCGCGACGACACCTAGCAGGATCATGAGCGCCGCCCCCATGAGGGCCGCGGCGGGCCTCTCTATCTTGACCTTCGGGAACCTACGTATCGAGATCAGGGCGTAGGTGACGAGGAACACCGCGAAGGCTATCCACAGGACGTCCATCCAGTCGTGCAATCACTAGGGTGGATATCAACTATGCCATTCCTCCCCCAAAAGGGTTAAACACACGGAATGGTTATTGCGCACCCATGATTCAACGCCCCCGGGGCACAAGGGACTTCGGCCCGGCCGAGATGGCCGAGCGCAGGAGGGTCGAGCAGTCTATGCGCGACACCTGCCTCAACGCGGGTTTCGGCGAGGTCGTCACCCCCACGTTCGAGCACTCCGAGCTGTTCACGCTCAGGTCCGGCCAGGCGGTCATAGACGAGATGTACGCGTTCAAGGACAAGGGCGACAGGGAGATGGCCCTTCGCCCGGAGATCACCGCCTCGGTGATGAGATTCTATGTCAACGAGCTCTCCAACAGCCCCAAGCCGCTCAAACTGTACTACGTGGGCAACTGCTTCAGGTACGAGAACCCCCAGAGCGGCAGGTTCAGGGAGTTCTTCCAGCTGGGCGCCGAGCTCATAGGCTCCAAGAACCCCGAGACGGACGCGGAGGTCATAGCCCTCGCGGTCAACTGTGTCCGCGCCGCCGGCCTCAAGAACTTCAAGGTGCGCGTGGGCCACATCGGCATCCTGAAGTCCCTGGTGCAGGAGGAGATACAGGACACCCAGGTCGCCGCCGAGACCCTCAGGATGCTCGACAAGGAGGACTTCGACGCCATGGGGGACATGTTCGACGCGAGGACGCTCCCTAGGAGCCTGTTCGACAGGATAACATCCATCGCGGAGATGAGGGGCTCCGTGGCCGCGCTGGACAGCCTCGAGACGTGCGAGGCCACGAGGCACCTGAGGGAAGTGTTCAGGATACTCGCATACTACGGCATCGAGGACTGCACCATCGACCTCGGGATCGTCCGCGGACTGGACTACTACACCGGCATGGTGTTCGAGATAGACGCCCCCGCCCTGGGGGCGGAGAAGCAGATCATGGGCGGCGGCTCGTACACGCTGTCGGAGCTGTTCGGGGGAGAGCCCGTGTTCAGCACCGGCTTCGCGATCGGCATCGACAGGGTTCTGCTCGCCCTCGCCGCGGAGGGAGAGAAGAAGCCGTACCAACCTCTCGACGCGTATGTGATCCCGACGAAGGACGACCTGAGGGAACACGCGTTCAAGATCGTCGCCAGCCTCAGGGCGGCGGGCGTCCGGGCGGACGTCGACCTGATGCGCAGGAACATGAGCAAGAACCTCAAGTACGCCTCGAGCGTGAACGCCAGATACGCGGTCATCGTGGGCGAGAAGGAGATGGCCCAGGAGTCGGTCACCCTCCGCGACATGGGCAGCGGCGAGCAGAGGCTCGTGCGCGTCGATTCCCTGGCGAACGAGATCAAGGCCTGACCGGCGTCAACGACCGATAAGAAATGTAAGCGCCATCCGAGGCATCGCCCCGGATGGTTCGGGGTCCAAGGCTTGTCTACGGGTAGAAGCCCCTGAGCTTCGCCGCGTCGGCCACCCTCTTCAGCGCGACCATGTAGGCAGCGTCCCTCATGGTGCAGCCCTCGTCCTTATGGATCCTCCAAACCTCGCGGAACGCGGCCGTTATGATCTTGTCGAGCTTCGTGTTGACCTCTTCCTCGCTCCAGAAGCTGTTCGACAGGTCCTGGACCCATTCGAAGTAGGATACGATCACACCGCCAGCGTTGGCGAGTATGTCGGGCAGCACGAGCACCCCGTTGCCCGATAGCACGGGATCCGCGTCGACCGTCGTCGGGCCGTTGGCACCCTCGCCAACGATCTTCGCCTTGACCCTCCCGGCGTTCTCCCTGGTTATGACGTTCTCGAGGGCGCACGGAAGGAGCACATCGACCTCCAGTTCGAGTAACCCCTCGCTCGACACAGGGGTGGTGTCGGGGAGGCCCACGACGGAGCCGGTCCTCTTCTTGTGGGCCATGACGTCGTCGTACCTGAGGCCCTTCTCGTCGACTATGCCGCCGGTGGAGTCCGACACCGCCACGACCTTGGCCCCGAAGTCGCGCTCGAGGAGCCTGTGGGCGCAGGCACCGACGTTTCCGTAGCCCTGTATGGCCACGGTCGCGCCGC
>JBFXGF010000160.1:0-3808 GCA_050178275.1 Thermoplasmata archaeon
GGCGAGGACAAGCGCGACCCGATGGACTTCGCCCTCTTGAAGGCGGCGAAGCCGGGCGAGAACGCGTGGGACTCCCCATGGGGGAAGGGCAGGCCCGGCTGGCACATAGAGTGCTCCGCGATGTGCTTGAAGCACATCGGGCCCACGGTGGATATCCACGGCGGGGGCACCGACCTCGTGTTCCCGCACCACGAGAACGAGATACTGCAGTCAGAGGCGTACAACGGCGCACCGTTCGTGAGGTACTGGATGCACAACGGGATGCTCACCATAGGCGAGGAGAAGATGTCCAAGTCGCTGAAGAACTTCTTCACGGTCCGGGACATCCTCGCGAAGTACAGGCCCGAGGTCGTCAGGTTCTACCTGCTCAACGCGACCTACAGCGCGCCCCTCGAATTCGACGAGGACTCGCTCGACGAGTCGAAGAAGGCGCTGGAGAAGCTCAACAACGCCTACGAGGCGGCCCTGGCGGCATTGGGCAAAGCGGAAGGCGCGGACGACGCCCGGAAGCTGTGCGAGGACACCTGGAGCAAGGTCGAGGAGCGGATGGACGACGACTTCTCGAGCAGGGACGCGATAGCAGTCATGTTCGACTTCGGACGCGAGGCCAACAGGCTCATAGGCGACGGACGACTGAGCGGCAAGGGCGCGGATAACGTCGTATCGGTCTTCAGGAAGTTCAACGAGATATTCGACGTCTTGGAGGAGAAGAGGCGCGTGACCGTGGCCGACAGCCCCGTCCCCGTCGGTGACGCCGAGGCCCTGGCGCTGCCCGACCCAGAAACGATCGCGAAGGACGGCCTCTCAGACGACCAGGTGAATGAGTGGGTGCAGCGGCGGTCCGCGGCCAGGGCGAAGAAGGATTTCGCCTACGCCGACAAGGTCCGGAAGAAGCTGGCCGAGCTCGGGGTCGAAGTGAATGACACCAAAGACGGTGCCGTATGGAAGCGAAAGTGAGGCCTGAGACGGCAAGGCTGAAGGCCGAGCTTCTCGCCGGGGGCCGCGTCAGGCTCCCCGAGGGGTTCAGGCTGCCGTTCCCGGCCAGCCGGTCGACAGCTGGACCCGGCGCTGGCACGACCTCCGCGGTGTTCTCGTTCGGCGGCACGAGGGCGAAGAAGGCCATATCGAGGGACTCTGGCGAGTTCGAGCTCGTGCCCGCGGACGGCAAGTTCTCGTTGACGAGGGCGGGGAAGGCATTCATCGACGGCGTGGAACTCGTCCCGACCCTGATGCATGCGCCGTACCAGGCGTTCGTGAACATCGAGAGCGCTTGCGTCTACGACTGCAAGTTCTGCAACTCGCCCAGGCTGTCACACGATGCGACCAAGGACCTAACCGACGACAGGATAGTCGGGATGATAATGGACGCCTCGGCGAAGGAGGGGTTCCAGTCGGTCGCGTTCACGAGCGCCGTCGCGCACTCGCCCTCGATGACGGTGATGAGGATGGCAGGATTGGTGAGGCGCGTAAGGGAGGGGCTTCCAGGCGTCCCCATCGGCGTCGAACCCTACACGACGAGGCCGGACGAGATCGATCTCCTCAGGGAGGCTGGCGCGGACGAGATCAAACTGAACATCGAGACTTTCGACAGGGACATCTTCGAGAAGGTCTGCGGGGAGATGGACCTGGACCACATACTGCACGCGGTCAACCACGCGGGGGAGGTGTTCGGCAGGAACAGCGTGTGCTCGAACATCATCTTCGGCATGGGCGAGACGGACGAGAACGTGCTGGAGGGCGTGAGGGTCCTGGCCAACATGGGTGCCGTGGCCACCCTCAGGGCGCTCAGGCGGGACGAGACGAACATGGCCGCCCTCGAAGAGAGCCTGGGGAGGCTGGAGCCCGTGACGGCTGACAGGATGCTCAGGCTCGCCACCGACGAGAAGGCCATACTCGAGAGGCACGGGCTATCGACGCTCGGCTTCAAAACGATGTGTCACGCGTGCCTGTCGTGCGACATAGTCCCGTTCTGGGACGTCTGACGTCACCTGTGAGTGAACACGCACCTTATCGTCGGCTCGGCCCGCTCCACCCGGACGAACGCGAACCTCTCCAGCTGGACCACCTTTCCGAGCGCTTTCGCCAGCGACGGTTCGGCCACGCCCTTCCTCGCCGTGCCGTCCGTCATGAGCACTTCCGTTTCGACGGAGTCCGCGGGCGCCCAGTGCACTATCCTCACGCCTTCCTTCAGCACCGCCAGGTCGTTGCCGTCGTGCGTCAGTCGGCCATCCTTGACGCGCACGTTGCACAGGTCCTTCAGCCTCAGCCTCTGCGGGTCCCCCTGCAGGTCGTCCCTGGCCAGGAACACGCTCGAGCCCTTCTTGACCCTCAGGTCCCTCGTGCCCTTCTCAGGATGGTCCGGGTGCAGCGGCGCCCTGGCCACGAGGTCCGACTCGATCCCGTCGAGCGGGAACGACACGGGGTCGTTGACGAAGAAGTACCTGTCCGCGCCGTCATCGATGAGCTCCCTGTTGTAGGTGAACAGCGTCTTCCACGAGAACTCGATGTCCACCTCCTTGATGCCGACCTCGGTCCAGTACCTCCGGATCGCCTCGGGCCTGATGCCGCGCCGCCTCATGGCGGCCAGGGTGCCCAGCTGAGGGTCGTCCCAGCCCGTGTAGAGCCCGTCCTCGATGCCTTTGCCCATCTTCGAGGTCGAGAGCTGCGCGTCCTCGATGGACACGCGGCCGTAGTGAATGTACTCGGGCATCTTCCAGCCGAGGTAGCCGAACAGGTACCCCTGCCTGTATGTGTTGTTCAAGTGGTCCTTGCCCCTGAGCACGTGCGTCAGGTCGAGGAGGTGGTCGTCCACCGCGACTGCCAGGTTCATGAGCGGGTACACCCGGTACTTCGTGCCGGTCCTGGGATGGGGCGTGTCGTCTATCCTGAGCGCGACGAAGTCGCGTATCGCGGGGTTCGGATGGCTCAAGTCCGTCTTGACCATCACGGACGCCTCCTCGGGCCCGTAGGAACCGTCGAACATCTTGTCCCATCTCAGGAGCTGCTCCTCCGGCGGCTGCTCCCTGTGAGGGCAGGCCTTCTTGTGGTTCTTGAGGGCCCGCCAGTCCTCTGGCTTGCAGGTGCACACGTACGCCTTGCCCATGTCCAGGAGCTTGCGGGCGATATCGTAGTATGTCTCGAACCTGTCGCTCTGGATAATCGTCTTGTGTATCTTGACGCCGAGCCACTCGAAATCCTTCGGGATGGTGTCGTAGCCCGACGGGTCTATCCTCGCGGGGTCGGTGTCCTCGAACCTGTTGTAACACATCCCGCCGTAGCGCTTGACATACTCGTCGTTGAGGATCGCCATCCTGCTGTGGCCCAGGTGCAGGGGGCCGGACGGGTTCGGGGCCATCCGCATCCTCACCTCGCCTTCCACGTTCTTGAGGTCCGGGAGCCCCATGTCCCTCTGCTTCGACTCCCTCACGAGGAGCTCGGGCGCGAGCGACTCGAGGGCGCCCCTCTGGGCCTCCGTGGACATGCCGTTCACCTCGGCGACCACGCCCTTCGCGGCGGCGGATATCTCCTTGGCCTTCGGCCTCAGTTCCGGGTTCTCGGCCATGACCTTGCCGAGGACCGAGCCCAGGGTGGCCTTCCCGTCGTACTGGACGGCGTTCTGGAGGGCGTACTTGCGGATGAGCGCCTCTAGGTCCATAACGACTCGATTGCTGGATTGTGTATAAGTAGTTTGAGCAGATGAGCTGGCATGGCGCTGACCGCCCGTCCACGAAAGGATAGAAATACGCTGACTCTCATGCATCGGGCGGTGATGGTCTGTCCATCAGGGCGATGCTCGAGGATCTCGTGG
>JBFXGF010000161.1:0-3775 GCA_050178275.1 Thermoplasmata archaeon
TTGCACTTGTAGAAGGCGGCGTCGGCGTATCCGAGCCTGATCGAGATGCCCCTCTTGACCTCCTCGGAGTGACGGTCGGTCATCTCGCCAGTCAGGGCCTTCGTCAGCATCGTCTTGCCATGGTCGACATGGCCGATCATGCCGATGTTGGTCTCTGGCTGGGTGGGGACATTCATTAAGCTTTCTTCTCCTCTTTCTTGATGAGTTCAGAAACTGGCTTCAGCCCGTGCGATGTGATCTTCAGGTTGATCTGAAGGGTGTCCGGCGCGACAGTGTTGCCGCGCATGTTCTTCTTCTTCCTCAGCCCGCCCTTGTCGGGCTTGAATCCCGTGCTCCTCGACACCAGGAGCTTCTTCCTCCTCGGGCCGGGAAGGTCCTTCCTCATGGGGAAGCCGTCCTTGTCGCTCCCGCCCATGATCTGCAGCTTGTACCCGGGGAGGCCCACGAATATGCCGTCGATGACGTCACCTATCTTCTTGCCTATGAGCGAGTTCGCGTGATGCCCCGCGACAGGGGTCTGATACGACATGCCATCCTTCGGGTCGTTGATGACGGCCTTGAAATCTGCCAAGGAATCCTCTCCGGTTTGCAGGACGCCCTAATGCGCAAGGAGTTATAAGGGTTTCGGAGCGCGTCGGGGATACTGGTGTGTCATCCGGAGGATGTCCGGACGCGCGTCGGCGCGGGGCCGCCCGCGACGGGCGTCATCTTCCCCAGAATGGTTTCTCCTTACGCTTTATCTCCGCGACGGTCTCTAGGACCTCGCGCTCGTCCGCCGTCAACTTGTAGTTGGAGAGCTCCCGCGCGTGGCTCTCGGGAATGTCCACCAGGAGGATGTCCTCGACGTCTATCTGCCTCCCGACCGTGGCGTCGTCTATCGCGACCGCGACCTCGCTCCCCGCGATCGCCTCGTGGAGCGTGCTCTCCCCGCTCCTGATGCTCTTGATCCTGCCGACCTGCCGGCCGTCCTCGCGCATCAGCGTCTGACCGGGCCGCACCCGGCCCGCGAGCACGCGGACGCCCACGATGGCGGGCTTGCTGACCCTGAACACATGGTCCCTCATGATCTTGACCTTGCCCGGGAACACCGTCTCCAACCTCTTCTCCGCCTCGACCTCGCGCTTCCTGACCTCGCACCAGGCCTTGTACTCGTCCAGGAGGCGGTAGATGACCTGGTTGCTGAACATCTTGACACCCGTGGAGGTCAGCTCGGCCTCGACATCTGGGTTCGCCCCCGAGTTGAACGCGAAGATGACCCTGTGGAGCGGGTTCTCGAAGTTGGACGCCTCCATCACGTCCTTGCGCGTGACCTTGCCTATCCCTATCTTCCGTATGGGCAGCTCCGCGCTCTTCGCCTCGAACATCAGCGCCTCGAGGGAGCCGATGGCGTCACCCCGGACGACGATGCCCTCGGGCGCCAGCTCCACCTTGAGCTCGCTCTCCTTCCGGACCTCCTCCCGGATGGTGTCCACGTCCTCGTTCGCCACCCTCAGGATTCCCCCGGCCATCGCGTCCTCCATGTCCTGCCCGACCAGCCTTATGCCGGCGGCGGCGGACACCGAGGCCACCTGGTCGAAGCGCTGGGTCGGGTCCCTGATCTCATCCAGGGGCCTGGGCCTGAGCAGCGCGCGCACCTTGGTCTGTATCGGGTCGCCCTTGGTCGAGGACACCAGTATCTGGTCGCCCACGCTGAGCGTGCCCTTGTAGACGATCGTGTCGAGGACCGTGCCGATCCCCTTCTCCTCCTTGACCTCGAGCACGGTGCCCTCGGCCGGGCAGTCCTCGGTCTCGAGGTCGGCCTCCAGGAACTTCTGCGCGAGGCCCACGAGCATGAGAAGGAGGTCGGGCAGGCCCTCCCCGTGCTTCCCGCTCACGGGGACGATGGCTATCGACTTCGTGAAATCGGTTATCTTGTCGAACCTGTCCGCGCTGAAACCGGTCCTGTCGAACACGGCGCCCGCGATGGAGTATATGCGCTCGTCCAGGTCCGCGACGACCCTGGGGTCCTGGGCCTCGAGCGACTTCGCGATGATGGAGTTCTCCTGCACCCGCCAGCCCATGAGCCTGTCGACCTTGTTCGCGGCTATGACGAACGGCGTCCGGAACTTGCGGAGTATGTTGATCGACTCGATCGTCTGCGGCTTGATGCCCTCGTTCACGTCTATCACGAGCACGGCGAGGTCCGCCAGCGCCCCGCCCCTGGTCCTCAGGGTCGCGAACGAGTAGTGCCCGGGCGTGTCGATGAAGAGCAGGCCGGGCACCATGAACTTCCTGTCGCCTATCAGGGGCCTGCATAGCTCGTATATCGTCTCGATAGGCACGTCGGTGGCGCCTATGTGCTGAGTGATGCCCCCCGCCTCCCGGGACACGACCTTGGTGCCCCTGATCCTGTCCAGGATCGTGGACTTGCCATGGTCGACATGGCCCATGACGGAGACTATGGGTTGACGGATGGCCACGTGCTCGCAAAATCCCCCGACCGTATATCAATCTATCCCGGCTTATGCTGGGCTGGTAGCGGCGGTGGTAGAAACCGGAAAGTGGTTTGGGTCGGGTTTCACTTCTCGAACAGCCAGGCCTCGTTCGCCTGGTCGTACTTCTGTATCTCGTAGTCGTTGAAGAACAGCTTGATCTCCCTCTTGGCGCTCTCCGGGGAGTCAGAGCCGTGGATGATGTTCCTTCCAGTGACCTGGGAGAAGTCCCCCCTGATGGTCCCGGGGGCCGCGTCCTGCGGGTTCGTCTTGCCCATCATCACCCTGGAGGCCGCGACGCAGTTCTCGCCCTCGAGGACCATGCAGACGACCGGCCCTGAGGTGATGTACGAGAGCAGAGGCTCGTAGAAGCCCTTGCCCATGTGCTCGGCGTAGTGCCTCTCCGCCAGCTCGCGCGGTATCCTCATCATCTTCATCGCGACGACCTTGACGCCTCGGTCCTCGAACCTCTGGACTATTCTGCCCACGAGGCCCCTCTGGACCCCGTCCGGCTTGACCATCACGAAGGTCTTCTCGATCACGACTACTCCACCTCGTCCTTCTCGGGGGCCTTGGCCTTCTTCGGGGCTGGCTTCTCCTCCTTGGGCGCCTCTGTCCCGGGCCCCGCGTCGGAGGGCTTCGCCTCGGCCTTCGCCTCCGCCTCGGCCTCCTTGGGCTCCGCGACCTTCTCGGCCTTCTTGACCTTGCGCTTCTTCACGGAGGCCTTGGCCGGGCCCGTCTTGAGCCTGACCTGCTTCTCCCTCTCATAGTACCTGGTCCACGTGACCCTGCGCGGTACCCTCCCTAGCTCCACGAGGTTCTTGTAACACTTCGACGAACAGAAGTTGTAGGTTACCCCGTCCTTCCTGACATACATCCTGCCAGTCCCCGGCTCGATCTCGACGCCGCAGAACGTGCAGACCCTTCGCTCAACCATAAGACATCACCTGGAGTGACTCCAAGCTCAGCGCACGCCGAGCTTCTTCGCCTCCCTCGAGGTCTCCTTCAGCATCAGCACGTCGCCGACCCTGATCGGGCCCATGGCGTTCCTGGTGATGATCCGGCCCTTGTCCCTGCCGTCCAGGACCCTCACCTTCACCTGTGTCGCCTCGCCCGTCATGCCGGTCCTGCCGACGACCTCCACGACCGTCGCGGGTATGCTGTCGTTGTCAGCCATCTAGGCCACCTACTTCTTCAGATCCTTCAGCTTCTCTGACAGCTCGTCCATCGCGGGCTTTCCCTTCGACGCGTCGAGGACCGCCACGGCGGCCGTGGGCTTCTCGAGGCCGCACGCGTTCCCCAGC
>JBFXGF010000162.1:0-3709 GCA_050178275.1 Thermoplasmata archaeon
TTTATAGCAAGCCGTCTTCCACGATATCCCCGACATACGAGCTCCCCTATGTCGCGTCATACGTAGTCATGGACCACGACAACGAGCTCGTGACCGCGACATGGGATTTCGGGGACGGGACGGAGACGGCCGTCAACGAGACCGTCGCGACCGAGGCGGGCTCGTTCATATCGCAGAACCACACTTGGATAGTCGAGCCCTTGCCGGGCATAGACAAGGATGACGGGTACTATATCATGCTCAAGATGAGTGTGAGGTTCGAGGACGTATACGGCCACGTGATATACTCCAACCATACTGTCAACATAACCCCTCCGGAGAACCTCCAGCCCGTCCGCACATTCAGCGCTCAGTCGTCCTCGTGGTCTCCTGGGTATGAGTTGCCGTTCTACGCGAGCGCGACCGACCCGGAGGGGGACCCGATAACATGGACATACGTCTTCAACGACACGGTGGAGGACTACCTCACATCGGTATACCACACTGAATGCACGGACCCGGGCACCACGGTGTGGTGCAACGTCACGCACACATTCTCCAGTGTCGGTGAGTACTACGTGACCCTGTTCGTGAGTGACGCGCTGGAGCCTTGGCAGGCCACGAACAACCTGTCGCAGACGATTAAGATAACGATCGTGGACAACCTCCCGCCCGGCGTCTTGGACACCATAGTCATGGACCCCACGAACCCGAGGATCAACACGACGCTCGGGTACGCCGAGGTGTTGTTCTCAACCCAGGCGTACGACTTCGACGCCGACGTCCTCTACCTCACATGGGACTTCGGGGACGGCGAGTACGCCACGAACCAATCAGCCGGCGGTAGCATCGAAAAGATCTGGTTCTACCAGGTGCACAGGTACACGGTCGCCGGGCAATATAACGCGACCGTCCTGGTCGATGACGGCCGTGGGCACACGCGACTGGTATACAAGGTGTTCAACGTCACGACCACCAATGTCGCCCCCGCCCTCCGTTCCTTGACTGTCGAGAGGTCCCACGGGGCGTACGCCGCCCCCGACACGCCGGTCAATGTGACCATTGTGCTCTACGACTTCGAGAGGGACCCGCTGACCGTCTGGGTGGATTTCGGTGACAACTCCACGGTCGTGGTGACGGTCCTATCGGACTTCTCCGCGAACGGCACCGTCACCCTACTCCTGTCGCATGCCTACAATTCCACGGGCGTGTACTCCATCACTATCACCTTCACGGACGGCGTGTTCGGCGCGACTCACAACGTCACGGTCCAGACATCTGTGGAGGTCAAGGTCCCGCGCGTGGTCGTCCCCCGTGTCTGGAACTGGTGGGACACCGTGAGCCTGTCGCTGGTGTTCATCGGCGTCGGCCTGATATTCGCCAGATGGTACTTCCTTGGGAGGTTCAGGAAGGAGCTCGACAAGAAGGGTCTGAGCCTCGAGGAGTACAAGACCGTCGTGGCGGAGCTCAAGAGGGACCGGAACGTTTCGTTGAGGAACGTGGACGACCAGGTGCAAGCGAAGAAGCTGGACAGGGAGCGCGCGAGAAAGGTGAAGGCGGAAATCAGGGACACGTACTCGAAGAAGATGGACGCGCTCAGAGCCGGCACTCTGGCCGGTATGATGGGCGGGGGGTGATGGCACATGGTCAGCAGATCATTCAGGAGGATGATTCTCAAGAGGAGCATCTATGCGATCCTGACAATATTCGGCATCATAACCGTCAATTTCTTCCTCGTCAACCTGATGCCCGGTGACCCTATCCACAACATGATACCCAGGGACCCGAAGTTCAACAAGGAGGTCCGTGAAATCCTGATTGAGAAGTTCCACCTCGACGCCCCTATCTGGGAACGGTATGTGATCTACCTGTTCAACACGATCACATTCGAGTGGGGCGACTCATATATGCAGGATCGGACGGTCATCGAGATCATCAGCGTGGCGATGACTTGGACGCTGATGTTAGTGGGCCTGTCCACGATCATCACGCTCTGTCTTGGTATGGCCGTTGGCGCTTACGCGGCTTATAGACGTGGCGGGGCCTTCGATCTCGCGTCCACGGCCTCCCTGCTGTTCTTCTACGGGATGCCGATATTCTGGTTCGCGATCATGCTGCAGATACTGTTCAACTCCTATCCGCTGGAGATGGACTGGTGGCCGCAGCTGCCCATGAGCGGATATTATGACGTCCTGAAGTACGGGAACGACTTGAGGTTAGACCCTGGCATGATACTTAGCATACTGGAGCACATGATCCTTCCAGGCACCACCTTGGCCATAGGTTCCCTGGCCGGGGTCTCGCTGGTGATGAGGAGTTCTCTCATCGATGTGATGACCGAGGACTACATAATGACCGCCAAGGCGAAGGGCCTTAACGACTACCAGATCCTGAGATACCACGCGTTCCCCAACGGGCTGCCCCCGATGGTCGCCCTGATTGCCATGAGCCTCGCGTTCGTCATAGGAGGGGCCTATCAAGTGGAGGTCATATTCAGCTACCGTGGGATAGGATACGAGACGCTCACGGCAATCTACAGCCTCGACTTCCCTGTCCTGCAGTTCATAATCGTCGTTGGAGGCGCGCTCGTCGTCATCGCCAACCTGTTGTCAGACTTCGTACTGATATTCATCGACCCGAGGATCAAGATCGCTTGAGAGGTGAGGAAATGTCATCCCAATCATTAAATGAGGACACGGCCAAAGACGCCTCACCCGCGGAGAGCGACCTGCCTGACCTCTACCTGCTGCTCTCCGCCAGGTCTCACGCCACCGGCAAGATAGCGTTCTGGCTGGGAATAGCCATCTTCCTTTGGCTCATCCTTGGCGCCTACCAGACCTCCGAGGACGCCTCTTTCCCGGCCGAGCTGTCCGCGACTTGGCACGATTGGGTTTGGACAGGACTCGCGGGCATCGGCATAATCGTCTCTTTCTCGGTGTGCTCTTTCATGATTTCCTTGCGCAAGCCCGGGGACCCGCCCTACGATGCGCTCGCCGCGATTGGAGGGGCAGTGTCAATCGTCGTTGTGGTCATCGCCTTGCTGGAGAGCGTCGGGGCGCTCAACTCTCTCATCTCGTCGGATGGGGGCGTGCTATGGCCAGACGCCAAGCCCCTGTGGTTCCTCCCGTTGTCTTCCGTCGGTGTGATCCTTCCCATGGTTGCGCTCATACTCGCCAGGAAGGACGATATCCGGGATGAGGTTCTGGGCCTGTTCCTGTCATGTGGCCCGCTCATAGTTCTCTCGCTGCCGTTCCTGCTCGGCCTGGACGAGGCGGGGATCATCAGGTGGATCCCGACAATCTACCTGGTCGCGGGCCTATCCTTGATGTTCGCGGGTTTCAGGCCGTTCAGCCGCTCCGCGAATATCACGCTGGAATCCATGGAGCACATGTCTAGCAGGGCATTGGCGGCCATACTGGTCGTGGTCTCGGTGCTCTGTCGACATTACGTCTCCGCGGACGAGGCGCTCTCCTCGTCCATGGACGCGATATGGATCATGCCTCTCATAGTCAGCCTGATACTCTCGGTGGCCCTACTGGTGGCGGTCAACAACGCGCCAGCTGGGACAGTCGCCTGGTCGCGAGACCCTTCCGCTCCTGGAAGGCATAGAGCGCTGGTCGCGTTCATGGTGATGTCGTTCGCAACGGTCGCGTCGTCCGTGGCACTCCTGTCGTTGTTCGTTCTCGGATACCTTGACGCTCTGTCCTTCCCCGATGAACACGCGCTCTAC
>JBFXGF010000163.1:0-3705 GCA_050178275.1 Thermoplasmata archaeon
TATGCTGAGCCTGTACACGTCGACGTACTTCCTCAGCTCCTCGGCGATCTCCTCCTCCGACAACTTGTCCCCGAGCGCCCGTGCAACTTCTTGTACGTGGGGCGCTAGATTCTGTATCTCCATGATGCTCGTCCCCCAATGGGTCAGTAGCAGCCGTTGTTTTCTCTGCTGCTCGCATCATGACTGGGCGCCGGCGATATAAAGGGATGCGCTGCGGGCACGCGAAAGTACGGTCATCCTTGGCTGCGCGCGAACTCCCTCAACCTGTCCGCCCGCCACCTGAGCATGAACAGGTCCTCGACCACGGCGAGCTCGTCCACGCCCCCGTACCTCTCCCTGAGCTCGCCCACCGCGCGCGCATGGACATCCTCCGGCACGTCCCAGTGCTCGGACAGCGTCCGGGACTCGTAGTTGTCGAGCAGCCTCCGCACGTCGAGCGGCTCCTTCCGGACGGCGAGCTTGGACTTCGAGTCCGGCGGGAGCAGCTCGGTCAGCTCGCGCTCTCCAGGCGCGATATGCCTCACCTCGAAGCCCAAGCGCCTGCACGAGTCCCGGTAGGCCGTCCTGATCTCCTCCGTCGCGGAGTTCCGCCGGTCCGTGACCACGGATATGAGGTCGCCCCTGGTCACCCTGCCTATCTCGCCCAGGGCGCAGCGCCACTGCGGCACGAGGTGTATCAGGTGGACGCTGAGGGCGTAGTCGAACGCCTGGTCCTTGAACGGGAGCGCGCAGACGTCCGACTTGAAGAGGTCACGGAAGCCCTTGGCCGCGGCCCGCTCCATCATGCGCGTCGACACATCGGCCCCGACGACCTCGAACCCCCGGTGCTGGAGCGGGAGCGCGAACCTGCCCGTGCCGACCCCCGCGTCGAGGACGCTCGAGCCCGGCGGCATGGCCCACTCGAGCGCGTCCACCACGACGGACATGGTCTCCTGGGGCAGCGAGCGGGTCTCGTCGAACTTGTCCGCGATCCTGTCGAACGACTTCGTCATGGTCCGGTACCCCGGGGAGGTAATCGTCTTCCGGGGTAGTTCAACGAATCGCTGCCGGGGGTTCCTCGGAGGCCACGACTCCGGCGATTGCCGGAGTGTCGTGCCACACCCGATAAATACGCACGACCCCGATACACCGCCCAGGAGGAGACTGGAGGGCTACCATGGCAACAGAGTTCGAGATATCCGTCAACGGGTCCACGAAGAACCTGTTGGACGCGATAGGCGTGCTGTCGAGCCGGACGATCAACCTCGAGACCGTCGCCACCGCGAAGGTGGGGGACAGGTATGTCATACGGTTCCTCACGGGCAACGACGACGAGTGCAGGTCCGCTTTCCTGAAGGCGGACCTCCCGTTCAGCGAGCGCAAAGTCCTCGTGCTGGAGGTCCAGAACAAGCCCGGCGAGTGGCTCAGGGCCGCCCAGCGCCTGGTCGAGGGCGGCGTGGAGCTCGAGGGGAGCTATCTGCTGGGTCAGAGCGCCGACAGGCTCAGGTTCGTCTTCGGCGTCAGCGACTACCCGAAGGCGAAGGAGATAGCGGGGCGGATTGACGAGTGCGCGTCCGGCTGAGGCCGAGCTAGGGTCCTCGCCGGGGGCCGGCCCCCGACGCCCAAATGTGCGTACTGACTACCCCCTCGGCCGGACAAGGCTTATAGCGGGGCGTCTCAATCAAGTGACAGTATTCGCCTAGGGGGGAATCTGTATGAGTCGTGGTTACGGCAAGCTGTTGCTGTGTGTGGTGTTGGCGGTCGCTTTCGCGCTTCCTAGCGCGGTCGTGGCGTTCTCGGACGCCGAGGCGGTCGAGGCCGAGGACGGCAAGGATTGGACGCTCCTGATATACTGGGACGCGGACAACAACCTGGAGTTCTGCACGGAGTTCGCGCTGGACGCGCTAGCCGGGGGGCTCACGTCCAACGACGACGTGAGAGTGGCCATGTACGTCGACATACTGTCGGAGAACGGCACATGGGTCTACGAGGTCAAGGACGGCGCTTACGAGGCCGTGCAGACCTGGGAGGAGCTGAACTCCTCGCACCCGTCGACGCTCGAGAGGTTCCTCGACTACGGCCTTGAGAACTACCCCGCCGAGAAGACCACGCTCGTGATACAGGACCACGGGTACTCGTGGCGGGGCGTGTGCATGGACGAGACGGACGGCGGCGGGATCATGCGCATAGACCCGATGGCCTGGGCCATCAGGAACGCCACAGAGACGAACGACGGCGTGGGCGTGGACATCCTCGCCCTGGACGCGTGCAGCGTCGCCACCGTCGAGATAGCGTACGAGCTCAGGGACACGGTCGACTTCTTCGCGGCCTCGCAGCTGGTGGTGCCGTACGACGGCCTACCCTACCAGATGATGGTCGAGGCGCTCGTGGCCGAGCCGTGGATGACCCCTGAGGAGTTCTCCAACGACATGGTCGACATGTACACGGAGTACTACAGCTCGAAGACGCTGTACGACCACATCTACCCGTACGACCAGGACTTCATCGCGTTCTCGGCGTTCAACATGTCACTCATGGACGACTTCGGGACGGCCTTCATGGAGATGACCGAGGTGCTGGAACCGCTCGTGGCCGATAACGCGGCCGCGATCATGGACGCGTGGGACTACGCGCTCATAGGCAAGTGGGCCAACATAGGCGGCTGGGAATACCTCCCCGACGCGTACACGCTCTTCGAGGGGATGAGGGGGATAGACCCCGCGCTCGACGACGCGATCACCGCGTTCCAGGAGGCGTTCGACGCCGCGCTGGTCAACGAGGGCAACAGCGACAGCTTCGGCGAGGTCCCGCGCGGGCTCAACATCAACTTCCCGCCGAGCCTCGCGACGTATGTCGGGGAGTCGTGGAAGTGGGCGATGCAGTTCGTGTACCACGACATCGGCCTGGACCTCGTGGACGAGTCGCAGTGGGTCGACTGCCTGATGGAGTACTATTTCTCCGCGCCGGGGAAGCAGAACTGCGTGACACACGTCATTGCGTGAAGGTCTCGCCCTTCTCGTACTTCTCCCTCAGGTGCTTCAGTATGATCTCCCTGTCGCGCCTGAGGTGGCTCTCGTACCAGGTCTTCACGACGTCCGCCAGCACCTCGTGGTACTTCTTCTCGTCGAACTTGGTCACGGGCGTGTCGATGAGGACGTAGTTGGAGAATATCCTCTTCCAGCCCGCGTACTTGTAGTAGTGCTCCCCCTCGCAGAACTCGAAGGCGAGCCTGAAGTGCGTCTGGCTGTCGACGGCGTAGTACCACGCCTTGAGCGAGTCGCCGACCCTCCCCTGGGTCCTGTCCGTGAGGGACACGTTGTCCACGGACCTGAAGTCGAAGTCCTCCTTGAGGCACCATTGGTCCGGGAACACGATGAACTGCGCGAAGCTCATCGGGCCCTGGGGGTCCGGCAGCATCGTGAAGTGCGCGTTGATCTTGTTGAACCTGGCCCAGATCCTGAAGAAGTCCCCGAGCAGGTTCCTGTTGACCTCCACCTTCTGAGCGCTCTGCTCGACGAGGTTGTCTGTGATCTGGAGCGTCTTCATCTCGAGTTCTTCGTCCAGCTGTGCGAACCAGTCGGCATCCTTCTCTTCGGCCTTAGCCATGCGCATCCCTTTCTAATGGGCATGATATTACATGAATATAAGGCTTTGGTATTAATTCGTACCAATGATTATTTTTCTGGCTACCCCCGTTTCAGCGGGTCCGGGCACGTCCGGCCCGAG
>JBFXGF010000164.1:0-3695 GCA_050178275.1 Thermoplasmata archaeon
GGTTGGAGGCGGCAGGGGGCCTACGGTTCGGCCCCGGCGCGTCGCAGCATGACGTGATGATGGTCCTCTACGACCCCGAGAGGGGCGCACGGCCGGAGCCGAATGCGACGAGTTGCTCGACGACGGGGGCGGCCTGAGAGGGCACCATCCGCTAGTGCAACAGAACCCGACCCAGGATGCCTCCGAGCCGGCTATGCGACCCCAGTGAATGTCGAGGAGAAGATGTCGAAGCCGGTTATGGCGTATACGACCGAGATCGCGTAAGTGGTACCTGGGTCGAATGCGCCACCGTCCTCGGAGGCCACCTCCACGCGGTCGCCCGCGTCGGCCAGTCCGTTACCCTGCAGATCATGGATGACGCATACGAGGGACAGGTCTCCCAGGGCGAGTGCTTCGGAAGTCCAATCCACGGGGTCTCCCCCGGACAGCGCCTCGTAAGTCGAATTCCACTCAACGGAGCTCACACCGTCGGTAATGCGGACCACGATATCGTCCCAGATGACATCGACCAGCTGATAGTGGACGTCCGTGCCGTTGTGGATCGGCGCGAAAGTGACCGTTATCGAGTCGTCCTCGGCCAGCACGAGACAGTCACTGGTCGGCTCGGTGAAGAACTCAATCGACTCGCCGAAGATGGTGGTGTCCGCGACACTGTAGAACACTCGCAACACGAAGCTCATCCCCTCGAGGAACGTGGTGCCGTTCCGCGCGATCAGGTCGAACTTGTCCCACTCGTCAAGGAACCCGTTCCCAGCGACGTCCGTGACGACGCACTCCACCGAGATGTCCCCGATGGTCGCCTCCCCGCAACTGTACGACGCCCCTGGACCGGCGCTGAGGTCCGTGATGTCTGGGTACCAGGTGACATAATCATCCTCGCAACTCAGCAGCAGCTCCGTCTCGTCCCATCTCGTGGGCGTGGAGATGTAGTCCGCCGTCACCGTGACGCGGTCGGGGGACAGTGTGGAGAATGCCGTTCCGGGCCGTCCCTGCGGGTCCGAGGCCCACATAAGTCCTTGATGTGTCATGACGAGATACGCGCAGCACGTCATGGACGCGAGGTCCGTGTCGCGCTCGTCGGGGTACAGGTCTCTCTCCACCATCAGTAGGTAGGTCTGGGCGCCGCTGCTCTCTTGTGGGCGCGCGAGGTCGCGGAGCGTGAACGTGTCGCCGTCGTCCAGATGACCATCCTCGTTCCGGTCGGAGAATTCGATCGTGCCGTTGAGCCCGCTCGGGTCCGTCAGGTCCGTGATGGTATCAAGGTCTGGCGTGGAACCGTAGAATCCTAAGAGGTCGATGTAGTCCATGGTGTCAGTCTCGGTGCCAGCTCTGATATGACATCTGGACATGTCTAGGGGGACTGGCTCAGGGATCCTGACGATCTCGACTACGACGTCGTCCCCCAAGTCCTCGACCTCGATTACGCATTCCGTTCGTACGAAGTTGACTGCCTGAATGATCACCTGAGACCCGGCGAGCCAATTCAGCCCCGGGGTGCCGACCTGGGGTGAGTAGACCAACTCGACGCCGTTGACCGTGCTCCACTCGAATGCCACATCCATCCGGAGCCTGTCCCCGACGCCTGCGTCCATCTCCCCCCATTGCACCAGTGTGACGAATCTCCCGCCTTCCGGTGTTATGATGTTCAATTGGCCGAGGTTCGTCGAGTAGGGGCGGATGGATTTTACATCCACATCCACGGTCACCGTTCTCCCCGCCAAGTCGGTCTCGAAACCCTGGTAGATGGGCATATACTCGTCCACCACGACGACAGCATCCTCGAGGTCGTCGATGGTCCAGTGCCTGAAGTACTCGTGCCAGACCCAGAATCCTGAGGCGCTGATCAGGAGCGCAGCTGCGGCGACCACCAGGAGCTTCTTCGAGACCGTCCTATTCTTTCGCGGGACGCTTCCCGGGACAGTCTCCGCGACGCTCGGATGTCCACTCTCCATGTCCTCCAACCCACGCGGTTGTACAGAGAATGTCGGTAGTGCGATATTATCCTTGACACGCGGGTGGGGCGCGCCAGCAGTCGCCCCGCCTGGCCGACAAACCTTTAAGAAAGGACTTGGCATTATGCGCATTCAAGCGGGGATGGCCCAGCCCGGCAAGGCGCTGGATTGCTATCCGGTTCCTGAGGGACAGGCAAACATCCAGTGCTCGAAAGAGCTCGGGGGTTCAAATCCCCCTCCCCGCGCCGACTTCCCACTACGGCCTCTCCTCCGGCGGCCTCGAAGACTTGTATCTGATGTAGATTAGCGTGGCGACGAAGGCGAACAGGCTGATGGCTATCGCCGCGAACACCAGGTCGGCCTGCCTGGTCTCTATCCAGGGCAGGGCGACGACCCTCATGTCCTCATCGTTGTCCACGAAGGTGTTGTCCACCACCTTGAACGCGTCGCAATACCTCAGCGACACGCCGACGCTGCAATTCGATATTAGGTTGTCTTCAACCCTCGACACCTCAGAGTAGGTCGCAGAGATGCCCGTGGAACAGTTCTCGATGGATGACGAGGTGACCTTCGCATGGTACACTCCCTCGAAGCGCATGCCTATCTTCGCCCCGGTGATATGAACGTCCCTGATCACGAAGTATCGGTCCGTCATGACGACCGTGATGCCGGTGCCCGTGCTGTTGAAGTCCATCTCCCAGCCCTCGATGATGTACGGGTCGCCGGAGCTCCCGGAGCCAGAGACGACGCCGTTCTCCGCGGTGAATTCATCGTTGCCGAAGATGTTTATGCTGTCCGTCTCAGCGAGCTCGATCTCCGCGACGTTTGAGCGGTCTGAGGCCGCGTTCGTCCAAGAGGCCGCGTTGGCCGCGAGGATGAGGAGCATCAGTGCGATAGGCGCGAACCGTTTGACGAGGTCCATTCAGGTTCCTCCAAGGCCTTTTTGCCGTGGACTCGATGGCGGTCGGTGGATATGTTGTTGTCGCATCGCCGGCATCCCCGCGCGACCCGGTGCCGCGAGTCGGAGACGGCAGCGCCCTCTCTCGGACCAGATATACTCGCTGTCGGGCGGACACAGGCACTGAGGGCTGTGAGTGAGCGTCATGACATTCTCGTGCGTCCCCGAAACGTGTCCTGAAATTGACACGATTTGGCCGCGGTATCCATCCGAGACGGCTCCGTCCGCGATCTACACTGGATGTCACGCCGCCAGGCCTGCGTTCAGCCCTTTGTTGTCTATTCGAGCAAGTCGGTTATTTTTATATAGGGTTACGGCATTGGCGCAGAATCGGTGGTGCATCCGACGCCTTACGCGGTCAGATGTTCAAGTTGGCTTGATGCGCCGCACGAGGGGGAAGAGAGCGTTGCGTAACGATCGCGGTCGTAGCGAAGGACATCTGGCTAGACCGTGTGTTGCCCGAAGGTTCTTCGCCCGCGCCCCGTCGACCCTCATCATCGTGATGCTTCTCCTGGTCTCCGTCGTCTACGCGCTGGACCTTGGCGGACAGTTCCAAGACTCCCATGAAGACGCCCAGAGGGCGGAGTGCTCGGTGGCGTATTTCCTGAGTACGCCCTCGGCCTCGCCCAAGCGGGTGTACGAGAACGAGACCGTGACACTCTTCCTGAACGCCTCGAGCACGGTCACCGGGGCGACCCTTGACATAACGATATACTTCGACTACCTGCTCGCCAACGGGTCCGTGAACCCGTCGAGCCCGTATTTCTACACCCAGTCGCTCGCCC
>JBFXGF010000165.1:0-3687 GCA_050178275.1 Thermoplasmata archaeon
CGTTCGTGCTCTTCACGGGTAAGGGGCGGGAGGACGTCGCCATCGAGGCACTGAACTCGGGGGCGGACTTCTACCTTCAGTAGGGTGGAGACCCCAACTCCCAGTTCGCGGAGCTCGTGAGCATGGTCAGAACCGCGGTCACGGCGAGGCGCGCCGAGAAGAACCTCGCGAGGAACGAGGAACTCTTCAGGCTCTTGGCGGAGAACTCGAGGAACCTGGTCTACCGGTACACGCTCGTGCCCGAGCCCAGGTTCGAATATGTATCGCCCGCCGCGACGAAGATATCGGGGTACACGCCGGAGGAGCACTACGCGGACCCGAGCCTCCCGGAGAAGATGGTGCATCCCGAGGACAGGCATCTCCTGAGGGAGATGACGTCGGACATCGTTGACTCCGAGAGACCCTTGCTCGTTCGGTGGGTCACCAAGGACGGGAGGGTCATCTGGGTCGAGGAGACAGTCATCCGGATACGCGACAGGGATGGCGAGATAGTCGCGTTCGAGGGGACCGTGGTCGACGTCACTGAACGTGTGAAGGCGGAGAAGGAGTTGAAGGAGAGCGAGGCGCACTATAGGTCGATATTCGAGACCGCGGGGAGCGCCATGGTCATCATCGACGAGGACGGCACCCTGCAGTCGGTCAACCCCCTGTTCGAGAGGCTGACGGGCTACTCCAAGGAGGAGGTCGAGGGGAAAGTCAAATGGGACTCGCTAGTGGACCCCGCCGACGCCGAGAAGATCATGCACGAGTACATGACCGACGCGAGTGACCCCGAGGCCGTCCCGAGGGGGCTCTCGATCAGGACAAGGGACAAGTTCGGTTCCGAGCTGGCGCTCCTGGCGTACGCCACGGAGATCCCTGGCACAGGCAGGGTCGTCGTGTCCATGGTAGACGAGACGGAGCGGAGGCGGTTCGAGGACGCCATACAGCAGGCGAGCAGGAAGATGGACCTCTTGGCCAGGATTACCAGGCACGATATCATGAACCAGCTCGCGGTGCTCTACGGGTACCTCGAGCTGGCGCTTGAGCGCATACCCGACCCCGAGCAGCAGGCGCCGATAGCCAAGGCCCGCATGGCTAGCGAGTCGATCAAACGTCACCTCGAGTTCGCGAGGGACTACCAGAACATGGGGAGGAAGCGGCCCCAGTGGATAGATGTCCAGGCCGCGTGCAAGAGGGCCGCGTCCAACATAGAGCTCAAGGGGGCAAGGGTGGTCGTGGAGCTGGCGGGCCTCGAGGTGTTCTCCGACCCGATGCTCGAGAAGGTGTTCTACAACCTCATAGACAACTCCCTCAAGCACGGACAGAGGACAACCAAGATCACCTTCCGGCACATCCACGGCCCCGAGGGCATGCGCCTCGTCTACGAGGACGATGGCGTCGGCATACCCTCCTCGGAGAAGAAGGCCATATTCGAGCGCAGCGGAGGAGACCGGGAGGGACGGAGGGGGTACGGGCTCTACCTCGCGAGGGAGATACTTGGCATAACGGGCATCACGCTAGAGGAGACGGGGGTCCACGGGGAATGCGCCAGGTTCGAGCTTCTCGTGCCCAAGGGGAAGTACAGGACCACGCTCGAGCCCGATGGCCGCAAGCGCGGGAAGAGATTGAAGAGGAGCTGACGCCGTGCGCCGGCCCAGTGCCTGGTGACCTACTTAAGCGGTTTCGAAATGTTCTTTACAGACTGATTGAATAGATTCCGGTCCGTGTCCTCGAGAACGGATGGGCCGGCACGCACCGGGCCCGAGATGAGAAATAGGGGGGAGAACGCGCCTCTCAGGGGCGCGGGCCGTCACACGGGCGTTTTTGCACAAGACCGCCCGGGAGCCGGCCATAGTGGAAATCATTTCTCGGGGCGGTGGCGCGCTCTAGGTCCTGCCGGGCCGCGACCGACGATCAGGGCACGATCAGAGCTACGAGGGAGACCGTAGCTGCGGGGACCCCCGGTGACGCCGATCAGGGCAATCACCGGGGCCCCGCGGGCTTTTTCCATCATAGTCACCCCGACCAGCTCACGGGATCTCACCTCTGAAGATGAAAAGCGACGTCCGCAATACGTTTATGTGCGCGCAAGCTCATGTTTGATACTGTCCGCAAGGACCGAGGGATGGGACCCTATGTGTAGGTACAGCTACAGCAGCGGCGCGTGTGCGAACCGCCATGTCGAGAGCCTGAAGTGCGTGGGCGAGGAGAGCTGCAAGCACGCACAGACGAACATGCTCATGAAGAAGGGGTCGACGAGTCCTTCGAGTGAGTGCGGCCTCGATAGATGGCTGGACCTATATTGCGAGGAGCACGGCAGGTTCTTCTGTCCGGGCAAGGAGTCCGGCGCGGCCCTAGACCCCCGCATGGGCCGATTCGACACTGTTCCAGAGTCGCTCGCGAAGAGGCCTCGGGAGGGATGACGGTGCACTGCAAGTACCTCTCCAAGAACGGATTGTGCACGGGCATGTACGACGGGTACGCCTGCATACGGGAGCAGTGCGCGCTCGTCAAACAGTCGAAGGAGTGCGAATACCACGAGGTTTCCGGCGACTACTGTCGGAAGTACGCCCGCTTCGGATGCGTGGGAAAGGAGAACTGCTCGTCTCTCGCCGACTACCTCGAGACCGTGTCAGAGATTCAGGCGGAGTCAGAGAGCGCGTAGAGTTCCTTGCGTATCCTCGGTATCAGGGCCATCAGCACCGCTATCTCGCTGAGGGAGGTCCTGTCTATGAGCCCATCCGAGAGGAACCCGATCGACCCATCCTTGCGACCGATATCCTCGATTCCCGTGATCGCGGACATCGTCTCTCCCACAGACCTACCGTCTAGCACTGCCCTCGTGACCTTTGGGGGGTACTCGAACCCAGGGCCATGCCCGACTGTCATCTGACCAGAGGAATCCACTATCGCGCAGTACTGCACGTCCGTGAGCCTGCCCGTGAACTGGTCGCGGACAAGCCCAGCCTCGATCCCCACCCCGAAGTCGGCCCCGGCCCTCTCGACAGCGACCTTGGCCCTTAAGACGGCGCCCTCCAGGACCCTACCGTCTATCGGCTGCCGCTCGAAACCGGGCTCCGGCTCCACGCTGACCACGTCCACCAACCCGAACGCCTGCGTGAACACGTTCCTTACCGCGTCCACCTTGACCTTGTTCGTGGACCCGACCGCGACCTTGAGCGGTCTCAGGAGCCTGCCATCCTTGTCTATCTCGCCCTTGACTATCCTTGTCGCGCTTATAGGCTCTGAGTCATCAGCCTTGACCTCGCGTATGGAGAAGACCTTCAGCTGCTTGAGCCCGTTCCGGCGCCGGCTCTCGTTGATCGCCTCCGCGTTCGGCCTCGTCTCGGGGGACACGACTATCGCGTCGAGCTTCTCAGAGGTCGCCGCGGTTCCCAGGGCGTCGGATATCATTACGACCTCGAACGGCTTGCCATACCGTTCCAGGAAGCGCGAGAGGTTGGCTTTCCTCTGGAAGTAAGGCAGGATGTCGACCTTTCTCGAGCGCACCGCGAACTCGTCCGACGTCAGCCCCACCTCCACCTCGGCGCCCACCGAGAACGCCGTCTCGAAGAGCAGCTCGTGCCCCTTGTGGATTACATTGAATGTGCCGCCTATGCCCACGCGCATCGCGGACTACCCCATCATCGTCAAGGCGATCGCCAGTATCATGATGACGACCATGATGACGTAGAAGTATGTGAG
>JBFXGF010000166.1:0-3677 GCA_050178275.1 Thermoplasmata archaeon
GCGCGGCTTGATCTTGCCCCAGGAGACGCCCTCTGAGTACGTGCAGCCGGAGAGGCCACCCCAGTGGACGGGCTCTGGGCATATCCTCACGGCGTAGTCGAAGCGCTTGAAGCCCCCACCCGACCCGACCCTCTTGTTGATGATGTCAAGGTACGGCCCGACCTGCTGCGCCCAGTTCCTGGGCACGCCGCCGCCAATCGTGAGTATTCCGAGCCGCTTGGAGTCGAGGACCCTCTGGGTGTAATCCTCCAGATCCGCGAACGCGTCGAACGCGACGGCCCTCTTCTTCTGCAGCTTCATCCGCCGCAAGTAGACCCCGAAATCTAGACCGAGCTCCGAGTCCGTGAACGATGGCACATACACCGGGACCTTGCGCAAGTACGCAGACTTCAGAATGCCCCTCTGGCTATCCGAGGTGTTCTTCGCGAGGTACTCCCCTATGAGCCAGTTGAGCTGGAAGCTCGACAGCGACTCATACCTGTCCGAGACATCCTCCACCACGTTCCTGAAGATGACCTCCATGTCATCCAGGCTCTTCTCGAGCTCGATGGTGTCGTAGATCCTGTTGTATCCCTTGTGGTACAGCTCCGTGTCGCTCATGGACTCCCTGTACTTGAAGTGGGTCAGTCCTGTCGACTCCACCATGCCATGGGCCATGATGGCGCCCGTGGAGATGACCGCGTCGGCCATCCCGAGGTCTATCATGTCGCATATGACGAGGCCCATCTTCGCGGGGGTCATCGCACCGGACAAGGTCAGCACCTTGAAGCAGTCCTTGTCCTCGACCATCATCTCGACGACTTTGGCAGCCTCCCCGACGCTCCTCGCGCCAAAGCTGCACCGCCCCATGGCGTCGACGAGGTCCGACACCGACTCGCAGGCCCGGAGGTCCAAGGACGTGAGGGGTTCCAGCTTGTCGCTGGACCCGTCGCTTATCTCGCCGACCTTGCGGGAACCTTTCTTGCCAGTCCGGGACATGTGCGACCCTCCTCAGAACCGCGTCACGCAACTACTCAGGAGACCATCATTGCTTCGGTGGGCAAGGGGGGTCCACTGTCTCGTCGCAGATGAAAACGGCGGCGGCCAAGACAGTCGTGTACCCTCCGCTCTTGTCGCCCTCAGCGGTCTTGGTGACGTTGAGCGACTTGACGATCTTGCCACTCATCTTGTATTGGTCCTCCCGCTCGTCCCAGTCCTTCTCGGGGTCGAACGAGATGCCGAGCGTCGTCGCGAGCATCGTAGCGGCCAGGTCCTCGGCCATGTGCCCCGCGAACTCGGCGTTCGTCCCGAAGCCGTGGTACTCGGATATGTATCCGTAATGGGACCCGTCGGCCGGGACCGCGACGCCTATCGACGCCGCCACCATCCTGTTCGGCTCGTTCGTCGAGTTCCTCGACATGACGAGAAACACTACCTGTCCAGGCTTCAGTTGCCTGAGGCCCTCCTCACGGGTGACTATCCTGCAACCAGGAGGGAGTATGCTCGAGACTGAGACGAGGTTGTACTTCTCAATCCCCGCGTCCCTGAGCGCCATCTCGAATGACTGGAGCTCGTACTTGTGTCTGCCCACACCCTTGGTGTTGAACATCATTCTCGGTACTATAGCCATGAGTCGAACGAATTGTAGAACCTAGATATTAAATGTATTCGTAAGACCAGGGTCTGATGATTTCTCAACGGGCCCGACTCCATCCGGCCTCGGGGCGCGATTTCTTCGCACGAATTTCAGCACTTCATCCGACACGACGCGGATTGACGGCGACCTCTCATCCCGCGGGACGAGATGAAGAATGACACGGTCGGCGGCGAGTCCGTCTCGGGGAGGAGTAACTAGGAGAGCATCGGCTCTTAGGAGAAAAACAGAAAAAAGAAGAGGGGGGAGGAAGTTGTGTAATGATGTTGTCCTGTGAGGTTATAAAGCCCTATCTTCGAGGGCTGAAAGGGGCTTCACGCTGCCGCAAACATTTGATATACATCCTATAGACAAGAATGCCTTTAGCGCACAGTGATGGACACAGATGTACATCATCAGGGGCGGCCCGCTTCGGGCGCTCACCTCTGAGCTATCGCGCCCTGAGAGACCATCCTGAGCACACGGTAGAGCACGCGTGGGATCTCGTCGAAGGACGAGACGGTGAACATCTGGCCGCCGCCGTTCGCCGCCATCGCCTGGCACTCGCCAGCCTTGCAGTCATGGCTCTCTGTCATCACGACGAAGAGGCGACGGTACGCCGACGCCGCATCCCTCGGGTCTCCCCCAACGGTGTAATTGCCGTCCGTGATCAGGATGCCCACGCGGTTCCGGGTCCGCGCGCGGTGCAGTTCCTCACTGCCCTTCCTGAGCGCCGCGTCGATGTCAGTGTAGCCCGAGGCGTTGGAGGAGAGTAAGCCCGAGACGAGGTCATCAAGGTTCTTCGACTCCCCGATCCTCTTCACGGTGGTCGGCCTGTCGTTGAAAGTTATCAGGAGGTAATCGACGGTCTTCAGCCTGTACGCGAGGACAGCGATCGCCGCGCTCGCCATGGCCAGCTTGTCCCCGGTCATCGACAGGCTCGCGTCGAGTATCAACGCCACGGCCAGTTCCCTCGGGGCGCGGTTTTCCACGACTATGTCCTCGGAGGATATACGGTCGCGGTCGAACACTCGCTCCAGCGTCTCGTCGACATCAATCTCGGAGTCGCAGCCCTGGATGAATGTCGTCCTCTCCACGTGTGTCGGGAGGGATACTGGCCCCAGGAGCTGCAGGACCCTCCTTATCGTGGCCCTTATGGCTATCCTGCGGGCCAGCTCGGCTAGCGCGGGGGACCCGACCGTGAACCTCAGGTGCGAGTAGTTCCTCGCTATCGCCCACCCGATGTCGTCGTAGTCCAGCTCCCCACCGCCGTTCATCTTCTCCAGCATGGGCACGAGGTCTGTTATGCCAGCGACCTTCTCCCTCGGACGCTCGGATCTGCGCTGGTCCTTGCCAGGTGTCTCTGGGGGGGCTGGGCGACCGCCGCCTGGGGACACGGGCAGAGAGAAGCACTCGTTCACTATCTCGTCGATGACCTCAACGACCGTGGCGTTGGATTCCTCCCTCATCTCGATCCTGGTGGGGATTGCCATCTGAGCCGCCTTTCGGACGCCGTCAATCAGTTCCCCCGACAGGCTCCCGGCGAGCTCCGCCATGCTGACCGCGGCCCTTATGCTCGCCCCTCGCCTGACATCGGGGTGCGAGCGCGTCCTCCGCGCGACCCACACGCACCTGAATATGACCTCACGCGAGACTCCGGGCAACTTCCCGGAGACTATGTCGATCTCTTCCGCCTCGGACTGATAATCGATGATCAGGAGCTCGAACCTGTCGGAGAGCGCCTCCGACAGAGCCGTGGTCGCGACGAACTCGCGCGGGTTCTGTGTGGCCACGATGACAAAGCCTGGCTCAGCGCGCACCGCGCCTATCTTCGGGATGTCTATGACACCCTCATCCATCGCGGGGAGCAGGATGTTCTGAACACCTTCGGGCATGCGATTGAGCTCGTTGATGAAGAGCACGCCGCCGGCACGCATGGCCTCCGTGAGCGGCCCTGGCACGAACGCGTCTTTGACATAACCCTTCTGGAGCACCACTGGCGGGTCGAACCAACCTGACAGCTTCTGCTCGGTGTACCTCTCGTCCCCGTCGACCCTGAACACCC
>JBFXGF010000167.1:0-3654 GCA_050178275.1 Thermoplasmata archaeon
TCACGTACGACGGCGTCGAGCGGACGCTGACGGGCGTCTCCCCGACGTTCGACTTCGAGATCGCCGGTACGTACACCGCGACCCTCACGGTCACGGACAGCGACGGCGACACGGACACCGACACGGTGACCATCACCGTGGAGGCGCCCGATGACGAGAAGTCGTTCCTCGAGGCCTATGGCCTGCCGATTGCGATAATCGTGATCGTGCTGGTGGTCGTGATCGTCGCCGTGCTGTTCATGAGGAAGAAGTAGGGCGGCCGAAGCGAAGTCCAAACCCTTTCAAGAAACCTTTTAAGTCCCTTTTCTGAGACCCGAGCGCGTGAAGGCAATCAGACCTGGAGGCGCTCCTCCGTGGGAATGGTCGCCTCGGACACGGCCTCCTCCGACCGGCTGTCGACCTCCTGCGCGACCATCGAGATCATGTCCAGCTGGAGGCATGTGTGGAGGTAGTCGAGGTTCTTGTCCACGTGCGCGGAGTAGGGCGTCGTCGAGCTGTCCTCGATCATCTTCGTCAGCACGGAGTCGATCCTGTTCGACGTCCTCGGCTCCCTCTTGAGGATGCCCCCGCTGAGAGTGAAGAACGAGGGCCCGATGACCCTCCTGCTAGTCGAGGCGGCGACGGACGCCAGCTCCTCATCGTGTCTGTCCACTACAGGCTCGCCAAGTCTACTCGCTCTGTCCAATTCCCATCCCTCTGGAGAGCTAGGATATGTATCTGTCCGTTCGTATATATAAGTTGTCAAGATGTCGATTATGGCGCCGCCGCCCGTCGAATCGCTCCATCTGTCCCGCTCATCCCTTGAGCGGGCTCTCGTCGATCCTCAGCGACGGTTCCGTGGCGTCCATGGACGCCATGACGCCCTCAGGCACGACGAGTTTCATCGCGCCGTGTCCGCAGCACAGGCCCGTGAACGACGGGACGCCCTTCAGCGCCCCTATCCTGTCCTGGATGACCTCCTCGAGGCTCGGCCCAGGCATCTCCCTCTTGGTGAAGCTCGAGACCTGGCCGAACACTATCCCGGCGGCCTTCTGAAGCTTCCTCGCCAGGGACAGGTGCGTCAGCAGCCTGTCGATGTCGTACTCGGACACATAGACGTCCTCCACGAACAGCAGGCGCCCGTCCGTCCTGACCGAGTCCGCCGTCCCCAATGTGTGCGTCAACATCGTCAGGTTGCCTCCGATGGTTCTCCCTCTCGCCTTCCCCGGGACGACCGTCCTGAGCAGCATGCCCCTCGGTGGGTTGTCGAGCCTTCCCCACGGCTCGGCCTTCGACAGCAACGAGATGGCCCGGTCGATGTTGTCCTTGCCAGACGGCGGGTCCTTCTCCGCATTGTCCCCGGCGTATCCCTCTATCGAGGGGCCGTGGAAGGTCACGAGGCCGGTCCTCTGGTGGATGGCCACGTGCAGGGTCGTGATGTCGCTGTACCCCATGAATATCTTCGGGTTGTCCTTGATGACCCCGAAGTCGAGGAGGTCGAGGATCCTCATCGCGCCGTATCCGCCCCTCGAGCAGAATATCGCGTCGACCTTGTCGTCATCGAACATTGCCGTCAGCTCGCGCGCCCTCGCCTCGTCCTTCCCCGACGAGAAGTGCGACCGGGTCAGGTTCCTGGTGCATTCCCCCAGGACGACCTTGTACCCGAGCTCCTTGAGGTAGTCCACGGCCTGTCCGAGTCCGAAAGGTTCCGAGAAGCCGGAAGGCGAAGCGATGCCTATCGTCGCGCGCTTCTCCAGCTTCGCTGGTTTCACGATCTTCAACGCCCAATCCTCTCCTTGGGGCATGAGTGTCTACTACCGACTTAAATGGTGCGATGCGAACTGGCGGAAACGCTGTAGAGAATACGGCGAAGGGTTTTGAATGAAGGGGTTGGCGACTGGGCCTAGGCGAGCACGGCCTCGGCTTCCTGGGCCAATATCTCCTCGGAGCTCGGGGCGTCCTCGATGTCCGCCTCTATCTCGACGAGGCTCAGTTCGATGTCGGCCTTCAGGTACTCGAGCTCGCTGACGATGTCAGAGCAATCGACATCGCCGACCGCGCTCTCGACGTCCATTCTGAGCCGGTCTATCCTCGCCCTGTTCTCCACGAGCTTGGACAGTATGTAGTGCTCGACAGGGTCGTCCGCCCTGAGGGCCCTCGTGGTCCTGGTCATGGTGTTCGTGTCGAGGCCTCCGACGTTGCGAAGCGCGATAGGGACGGCTAGTTTCCTCATCATCATTTTTGCATCCCATCTCATCGTATGACGATTGTCTGACAATATCCACTTCAACGTATATAAAAGTTCCCGGGCCGGCCCGGACTCACTTCGAGCCCTGTCTCTCGAGGTGGTTCGCCTTCCGTTCCAGCTCGGCAATCCTCCTCTGGAGCCCGGTGATCTTGGCGTCGTGTTTCGCGATCTGCTCCCTGAGCTTGGCGGCCTTGGACCTCAGCTTCGCGGCCTTGGCCAGCTTCTTCGTGGAGGCCTCGTACTTGTTGACGTCCGACGCGTATTTCCTGGCGTCCTTCACGGAAGACATGCTATCGCACGTGGGACTGCCTTATGTCGATATCAATGTTCGCCGGCGGTTCCAGAAACGGTTGCCCTGCAAAGTGAATAATAGGGGACACGGATGCCCATGCCTGGATGAGGACTTGCCTCGGGCCTCTCGGCCGCTCCGGGGACCTCATCCGGATGAGAGGGCGAGCGACTACGGAGCGCAGGACATATCTATACCTGATTCTCACGGCGACCATCACGATATGGGGCGCCTCATTCGTGCTCGTGGACGTCGCCATCCGGGACGGGTCGTCGCCCACGATGATCGCGATGGCGAGGTTCATCGTCGCTTCCGCCATCTTCGCCGGGTACCTGCTCCTCAAGCGGCCCAAGAGGCTGGCGAAGGAAGACAGGCGCGTGTTCCTGTCGCTCGCGTTCATCGGCATCGGCGTATACTACATCTTCCAGTACTACGGCGTCAAACTCGCCGGGGCGTCGATATCATCCATCGTCGTGATGCTGCTGTGCCCGGTCTCCATCTTCGCCATCTCCGCGTTCAAGTACAAGGAGAAGGTGACGCCGGCCGAGAAGACCGGGCTCGCCATGTCCGCCATCGGCTGTCTCTTGGTCATCACGGACGGCTCGTTCTCCTTCGCGTCGAACCCGGGGGTCATCATCGGGGGCCTGCTCGGGGTCGTGTGCGCCGTCTTCTGGGCGATATACACGGTCGCGGGGACGAAGGTGGTGAAGAAGTACGACCCGATGACGAGCACCGCGTACATCACCATCCTGGGGACGATCATGCTGGCCCCATTCGCAGTCGCGGACATGGCCATCACGGGCCAATCGTTCCAGCCGAGCTTCTTCGTGGCCGCCCTGTACCTGGGGGTGCTGTGCACGGTCGTCGGGTATGTGTTCTGGTTCAAGGCGCTTACCGGTCTGGACGCGCGCGCGACCGGTAGCATGCTGTACTTCGAGCCCGTAGTCACGGTCGCCCTAGCGTGGGTCGTCCTGGGGGAGATGATAGGTTGGGTGTCCGCCGTCGGAAGCGTCATCACGGTCGTCGGGGTGTTGATGCTCTCGAGGAGATGAGGCTCGCCCTGAGCCTAGAAACCGTTAATATCCAGATGTCACCATGAAGCAGTAACGGGACACCGTAGCCCCGTATTGAAGAGGAC
>JBFXGF010000168.1:0-3587 GCA_050178275.1 Thermoplasmata archaeon
TGCCCCGAGTGCGAGAAGCACAAGAAGCACGTGAAACTGGTGAAGAGCGACGGCAAGACGATGGAATGCCCGGAGTGCCACTACCTCCACCTCGCTCACCGTTGAGCAGCGCCCTGTGACAAGGCCGGTCGCGTGCTGGCCGCGAACCACAGTGGGGTCGAGGGTCTCAAGGAGTGAACGTCCTGCCGTACCTTCCCCCACCCGCGAGCGTGGCGCATGTCGCGACCCCGCCTATGACGCAGCTGAACTCGATGCGTTCGGGGGACCTGGGGTCGCTTCCGATCCGGAAGAGGTTGTCCCCGAGCGGGACCATCGGGAGCGAGGGTTCGTTGGGGAGCGCGAAGACGAGCCCGTCCATTCTCTTGACGACCCTGAAGTTGGACAGCCACGGGTTGTGAGACCTGTAATGCCCGTCGACTCGGACGCCGTCCGCTTTGGACGGGGCGACGGAGGCCGTCCGGCTTCCGTCCCTCGCGTAAGTCCGCTCGCCGTGGTGGATACGCACGACATGTCCCTCGATCCTCTCGAACTCCAGGGGGAACAATTCGAGGCCGGGTGCATCCGAGAGGAACGCCTCTCCGAAGAGCGGCTCCAGGCGTGACTCGTGTCCGTCCCGGGTGATGTGCAGAGTGCCCTCTCGGTCCGCTACACTGAGCGCGCCTGACGGTCCCCCGTAGTCCCCCGCGTAGTCCGGGGCGTTCCGGAACCTGAACGCTTCTTCCCTGCGCGGAACCTCGAGCCGCTTGCCACCGTCAGTGGATACCACCATCGACTCCACGGCGAACTTCGCGATCTCCTCCGGGGACCCGGGTCCGTTCACCATGACCATCGCGCCGACGCCGGAGTCCATGTCCATCAACATGGCGGTCTGATGTCCTACCATGCCGCCCGTGTGGCCGATGCGGGTGTGTCCGTCTGTCGTCTCGATGTTGAGCCCGTACCCATAGCCTCCCAGGTGGACCATGTCGTCCGGCTCTATGTACGGGGTGGTCATCCGCTTGAAACTGTCCGAGGACAGGACCTGCCCCCAGGGTCCTTGGCCTCTGTTGAGGAGGACGCGCATGTACGCCAGCATGTCCTCGAGGGGGGCGCATATCGAGCCGTCCGCGGTATCTCCCTCGAACCAGGGGGCGGGTGAGAGATCGGCTCCCCTTTGATACGGCCTGTCATCCTCAGTCGGGAGATGGGCGACCGCGAGCCTCTTTCTGATGCTGTTCGTGATGACCGCCTCGGTCGACCTCATGCCCGCGACATCGAATATGCCCTCCCGCAGGATCTCGCTGTAAGTCTTTCCGGAAACGGTCTCGAGGACCAGGCCAAGAGCCTTGTAGCCGGAGTTCGAGTAATGGAAATGAGTCCCGGGCTCGCAGGTTGCCTCGGACTCCCTGAGGTCCCACACTTCCGTCCACGCCGTTGGCGTCGCGTCCGAGCCGAGCATGATGCCGGCAGTGTGCGTCATCAGGTGGTGCAGGGTGATGTCCGAGTACCTCGACTTGACGGAGAACCAGGGCAGGTACTCCCTGACGGGCGCGCGGAGGTCGATGACCCCTCGCTCGGCCAGCTGAAGGAGCGCGACGCAGGTGAATGACTTGCTGACCGAGCCTATCTGGAATAGCGCGTCGAGGTCCATCGGGCGCCCCGAGGCCACCTCCGAGAGGCCCTTGGCGGACCTGAACACGGTCCTCTCCCTGTCCGTCACTCCGAGAACCATGCCGGGCAGTCCCTGCCTCCACATGGACAGGTCCGCGAACTCCGAGATGCGCTCGAAGGTCTCTTGGTCGTCCCGCTCCAACTATGTCCCCTCTGCTGACCGTATCCGTTTCAGGTAATCAAGTGTTTTCGTGACGGAGAAGGGCCGCGCGACGCCCGACAAGGTTAATGTCCGGGACCATATTTCCTGTCCTCGCGCGGAAGGTGTGGATCATGACTTTGGACCCTTCGGAGACATCTGGACTCGAGCGGCACTTGGACGAGGGCGAGGTCCTCAGCCTGGCAAGGGACATGATCCGCATACCGAGCGTGTTCGGCACCGAGGCCCGGCTCGGGGAGTTCATCGCGTCGAGGCTGGAGTCCTGGGGTTTCTCGCCCAGATTCGTCGACGTGCCTGGGTTCGGGCCGGACGTCGTCGTAGACTACGGCAACCCCGACCTGCCGAAGATCGTGCTGGCCGGGCATATGGACACGGTCGAGGTGATGTCTGGCTGGGAGCACGACCCGTTCCGCGCGTCCGTTGAGGACGGCATGCTCTACGGCCTCGGTTCCCTCGACATGAAGTGCGGGCTCGCCGCGCTCATGGTCGCCCTGAAGGCCATACGCAACATGGGGCTCGAGGACAAGGTCCATGTTTCGTTCCAGGCGGTGTCCGGGGAGGAGAAGGACGGCGACGGCACGAGGACGCTCATACGCTCGGGCGAGTTCGAGAACGCGAGCGCGGTCATCGTGGGCGAGGGGTTCGGCGGGCTCAAGGTCGTGACCGCCGGCAGGAGAGGCGGCTCGTACTACGAGATAGATGTCCTGGGCAAGTCCGCCCACGGGGCGACCCCACACAAGGGGATCAACGCGGTCGTGGAGGCCTCGAGGGTCGTTCTGGCCCTTGGGGAGATGGAGATGGCCAAGGCGGAGGGCGTGATGTCCGACAGCCTCGCCCCGCTCGAGGAGTCCCAGACGGTGCTGCTGATGCATGGCGGCTCGGGAGGCCTATCGGTGCCGGAGAAGTGCAGCATGAAGGTCGTGAGAAGCACGGTCCCCGGGGGCAGGGTCGACATCTCGGAGGACATCCGCTCGCTCATAGCGGGGCTGGGGCTGAAGGGGAGCGCGCGGGTCACATACAAGGACGACGAGAAGAACCTGTATCTCCCGCACATGACCCCGCCCGGCAGCCCTCTCGTGAGGGCTGCGGTCGAGACGATACGCGAGTGCACGGGCTCGGATCCCACGGTGGTCTGCGGTGTGTCGGAGGCGGACGACAACCTGATCGCGAACAGGACGCACGTGCCCGTGATATGCGTCGGCCCGGGGGAGTCAGGCGCGTTGGCCCGGTACCATCAGTCCGAGGAGGCCATATCCGTGGCCCAGCTGGGACCGGCGGCCAGGGTCTACGCCAAGATGGTCCTGAGGCTGTCCTGAGGATGACGAAGTGCGGGAGAGGGGATTCGAACCCCCGAACTCCTGCGAGACCGGATATCCTATCCAGTGCTTGGACCTTAAGTCCTGCGCTTTTGTCCAGGCTTAGCTACTCCCGCGGGAGCCTAATCCGCCAAGGCTCCTTTAACCATTTTGGGGTCAGAACTTGCTCAGGAGCGACTCGAGCGACTCTCCTTCCCTGACCTTCAGGTCGTACCTGACCCTGACCAGGGGCTTGTTCGCTTTCAGGACCCTGTTCAGGTCTATCGGGGTGCCCGAGACGACCGCGTCGCACTCGGCCCTGTTGATGGTCTCCTGCAGGTCCTTCACCTGTTGGTCGCCGTAGCCCATCGCGGGCAGGACCTTCTCCAGGTGCTTGTACTTCTCGAAGGTCGCCTTCTACGAGTATACCGCGATGGGCCTCGGGTCGATGATCTCCCTCGCGCGCGAGTGGTTGGCCGGGA
>JBFXGF010000169.1:0-3574 GCA_050178275.1 Thermoplasmata archaeon
ACTTCGCCACGCTGAACTACGTGGAGATGGTCTACAAGGAGAAGGACCTCCCGCACTCGGCCAAGGCGCCCCTCGAGAAGTCGCTGCACCTGATCAGGGAGAACGCGAAGCTGATAGAGAACGTGAAGAAGCTGACCAAGATCGGCATCATGGACCAGGACGATTTCGTGCTCGTGAACCTCAGCGACGTCCTCAGAAAGGTCGTGTCCGGGATCACGACCTCGTCCACGAAGAGGGTCGGCGTGAAGCTCGACGTGCCGGAGGAGGCGTATATCAAGGCCAACCCGCTGGTGGACGAGCTGTTCGTGAACCTCCTCAGCAACGCCGTCAAGTACGACCCCCACGAGGAGGTCGAGGTCGACGTCGAGATGAAGAAGATACTGGACGGGGACAGGCCCGCGTGGAAGGTGTGCATTTCGGACAACGGCTACGGCGTCCCGGACGAGAAGAAGGCGGCCCTGTTCCAGAAGTACGTTCGGCTGAAGCCGGAGGCGACCATATCGGGCAGCGGCCTCGGCCTGTCGATATGCCGGGCCCTCACGGACAAGTTCTCAGGCAGGATCTGGGTCGAGGACCGAGTTCACGGCAAGAGCGAGCTCGGCGCCAAGTTCTGCGTGGTGTTCCCGGCGGAGAGGCACCCGCAGCAGTGATTTCTGAGTCATCAGCCCTCTCCAGGGCATCCGCTCCTAGGCGAGAGGAATAAGAAGAAGGGTTTAAGAGGTTTGGACTGGCGACTTCGCGCCGACTATCGCTTGCTCCCAGGGCGCCGCGCGCACTGCCCGAGCGCCAGCAGCACCATGAAAGCGGCGACGGCCACCGCGGTGAGCGCCGCGACCTCCGAGGACGCGGACACGCCCGCGACCGCCTCCGGCACCGTCGCCGACGACACGGCCGGCGAGGACTCGTCCAGGGCCGGCTCCGCGACGGCTGGCGCTGGCGCGGTAAGGCCTTCGTCCGCGGCCATGAGCTTGCCGGAGTCCAGCCTGAACTCTATGGTCGGCATGCCGTACGGCAGCAGTTCCAGCCTATCCCACTCCGAGGCGAGGTTCACGGCCCTGGTCTGGTCCCGGGACCACGTGAACATGTCGATCGGGCCCTCGTATGTGATGAGCCGGCTGCCCGTGTCGATGGTCACCTGGCCAGGGAAGTCCACGCCCATCGGCTCCGCGTAGTCGACGGTCATCGGGCCGTACACGAGGGTGTAGTCACCGGGCGCGACATGGTGCACGAACATCTGGTCGCCCTCAGGCCACGTGAACGAGAGCGTCTCGCCCTCGGACAGGTTGAAGACACCCGGCACGTAGTCGTAGATCATCTCATCGCCGTAGAGCACGCTGCCCGGAGCCAGGTTGATGTACGTCTTGTCCGCGTACACGTCGTACTCCGATATCCAGTCCTCCTCGTCGTAGGTTTCCACATAATCGCCCGACAGGGCCTCCCACATCCAACACTCGATGCCGTCGTCGGTGGTCTCGTAGGCGTACGCGGCGTACTCGACCGCCGTCGATATGCTGAGGTTGGTCGACTCGGGGCCGATCTCCGCATACATGCTGAAGTCCTCGGTGTACCACTCGTTGTCGTCCATGAACGCGCCGAAGGCGAGCCACCTAGCCATCAGGGCCTCCCAGCCCCAGGACACGATGCGGTGCGTGAGCACGACTTCCTCGCCTATCTTCTCCGCGTCTATCTCCATCACCATGACCTGGAGCGGCCACTCGAACATCGTCCATATGTCGTACACCTGGTTGGCCTGGACGTCAAGCCAAGCGTTCCAGTCGTAGATGACATCGTCCTGGGCGCCCGTCCACCACGTCCCGAACGTGTCCCACTGGTCATCCGGCATCCCTATGACCGACATCGCGGCTTCGTGGTCGAGCGTCGTCGTCCCGGTCATTATGGATATCCAGCCATCCATCCAGTTCTTGACGTTGTTCCATTCAGCGGCCTCCGCGTCGGTTATGTACGTGTGGTACCAGTCGATTACGGCCGTCCCGCCCGCTGTCGTCCCGAGCTGCGGCAGGAACACGGGGTTGCTGTTCATGCTGATCTCGTCCATGTACGAGCCCGTGATATCCAGCCTCATCATCGTGTACATCCATATGTTGTCGAGGTCGGCTCCTGTCCAGTTGTAGATGTACGGAGCGGCGTCGTAACTCCAGGGCACCTCATCGTCCCTGTACGTGAACCACTCGCCGAAGGGCACCTCGAACATGTCGTACCAGTAGTAATCGACCGTGCGCTCGGGAATCGGGACGTCGGTGACCGTGATCGTGCTCGTCCCCTCGACATCTATATCGCCGGATGTCGCGGTGACGTTGAGCAACACGGATCCCGAGGGCATCGCGTTCGGGGTGAACTCAACCAAGTATCCCGTGGTCGAGTTCAGAGTGTAGTCGCCCGTGTCTATGCCCCAGACCGTCCAAGCGAACGAAACGCCCTCGGACATCTGGCCTCCGACGGAATCGTAGGCCTTAGCCTCGAAGACGCCCATCACGTCGAGAAGCAGAGTGTCCGTCATTGGGACGGACGAGACGCTCACGAGGAAGGGCGGGTTCACGGCGACGCTGACGCTTACGACATCGTAGACGTCCTCGTCGGTGTATGTCACGTTGCAGTATACCGTCCCCTCAACGGCCACGTCGGCCGCGGTCAGGTTGACGAACCTTCCACTCGTCGAGTCGAGACTCCCGAGATCTATCGGGGCTCTTCCCCACTTGTAGGTCACATTGGCCTCACCATCGTACGAGGTCGACTCGCTGGTGTTGACGTTCGTCAGGACCGAGGAAACGCTCAGCATCAATTCGCCGCCAGCCTCAACAGTTTCAGGTCCCGCGGGAGACGCGGTCGCTGTGACTTCCATCACTGGAGGGACTGGGACGTCATCGTCGTCATCATCATCGTCGTCATCATCATCGTCGTCGTCGCCCCCCGTGTCGTCCCCGCCCCAGTCAACGGCCAAGAAGACGACGCTGATCAAGATCAATGCGATGATTATCGCGGCGACCATGACCAGAAGGTTCTTCGACTTCTTCGGGCTGGGCGACCCCACCGTGATAAGCTGGGGCATGATGCTGGAGCAGGCGTACACCCACACGGCCACGGAGTCAGGCGCGTGGTGGTGGATAATGCCGCCCGGGGTGGCGATCGTCGTGATGGTCCTGTCGTTCTCTCTCGTCGGCTACGCCCTGGACGACATCCTGAACCCGAAGCTGAGGAAGCGCTAGGCGACTCCGGGACCTATGTGGGCGGTCCAGCGCGGGGCGCGACACGACCAGAAACAAGAAGACGCAGGAAATGGTTTCGGCGGGCTCGTAGGGGCTCGGCCCCTCACTTCTTCTCTGCCGCCGCGGCCTGGGCCGCCTGGATCTTCCTGAAGTACGTCAGGTAACCCATGGCGAACTTGTCCTCTCCCCAGAAGAGCTTGGAGGACTTGAGCGCGAACTGCATGTTCGGGTCCAGCGGGTTGCCGATGAAGCAGGTCATGCCCTGGCCGGCGCACATGAGCATGAACGACGCGTTGAGCCGCGGCCTGTCGGGCAATCCGAAGGACACGTTGCTCAGGCCGACCGTCGTG
>JBFXGF010000170.1:0-3552 GCA_050178275.1 Thermoplasmata archaeon
GATAGTCCCGTTCCTGGTCCCGCCCTCTATCAAGGTCGTCTCGATAGCGTTCCTGCTCAGCGACAGGGACTCCCCGATCATATGGAGGGGGCCCGTCAAGATGGGAGCGATCAAGCAGTTCCTCGAGGAGGTCGAGTGGGGAGAGCTGGACTACCTGCTGGTGGACCTGCCCCCGGGCACGGGGGACGAGCCGCTCAGCACGGCGCAGCTCGTGCCGTCCCCGGACGGCGCAATCATCGTGACCACGCCCCAGGACGTCGCCCTGCTCAGCGTCAGGAAGTCGATCAACTTCGTGAAGGCCGTGGGGCTCAAGCCCATCGGCCTCGTCGAGAACATGTACGGGCTCATCTGCCCGCATTGCGGCAAGGAGATACAGCTGTTCGAGGACGGGGGCGTCGAGAAGGCGACCAAGGAACTGTCGATACCTTTGCTCGGCAGGCTGCCGCTCAGCCCCGACATAGCGAAGAGCGGGGATGCTGGCAAGCCGTTCGCGGCCGGGTCGGACAAGGCCGCGAAGGCGTTCGACGAGATCACGCGGAAGATAATGGAGTCCGTCGAAGGAAAGGGTGGTTAGTCGATATGGCCTCTGGCGCCAGGAAGTTCGAGTGCTTCAAGTGCGGGCACAAATGGGACGAGCCGTATGGGACCGGCCGACCCGCTTCGTGCCCGTCCTGCGGGAGCCCGAACATCCGCCGGGCGGCGGAGGACAGGGGGCGGAGGGGCGCCCGGGCAGGGTGCCCGCAGACCCCGAGGAGAGGACAGGGAGGAAGAGGAAATGGCTGAGAGGAAAGACGCTCAGGACGAGAGCGATCTGGAGTTCGGCTCCAAGAAGTGCATCTGTCCCAAGTGTGGGACCGTGGTGCCCCACGCGTTCAGAGGGGTGCCTTGCACCAACACGAAGTGCCCCAAATGCGGGTCGCAGATGAGAGGCACCCAGTGCGGAGAGTGATTGAATGGCAGAAACCAAGGAACACAAGGAAGGAAAGGATATGCGCGTGGCGGTCAGCTCAACTGGCGAGTCTCTCGACTCGCCGGTCGACCCGAGGTTCGGCAGGTGCCCGTACTTCATCATATTCGACGGGGACAAGGGCCATCGAGCCGTCAGGAACGACGGGCAGGTCCTTGGGAACGGGGCGGGCATCCAGGCAGCGCAGCAGATAATCGACCTCGGCGTGGGCGCCATCGTCACGGGCGATGTCGGGCCCAACGCGTTCAAGGTCCTGGCCGCGGGCGGCGTCAGGATGTTCGTCGGCTCCAGGGGTACGGTCAGTTCAGCGATGCAGTCCTACAAGAACGGCGAGCTGAGAGAGACGGCGTCCTCGACCTCGCCTGGGTATCACGGGCACGGGCAGCAAGGCCAGGGACCCGGTGGAAGGTAGTCAGAGGATGAGCGACAAGGAAAACCCCTCTGACCTCGACCAGCTGGTCGAGAACATCGTGGCCTCGATGAACGCGGAGGACTCCAGGGTCTACTCCAAGGAGGTCATCTCCGAGTTCCGGGACCCCGCGAACGTGGGACCGCTGGACGGCGCGGACGGCACGGGTGTCGCGGACGGGCTGTGCATGGACTCGATGCAGATGTGGGTCAAGATCGACGATGGCAAGGTGGCGCAGTGCACGTTCTACACGGACGGCTGCGGCGCGACGATCGCCTGCGGGAGCAAACTGACGAAGCTCGTGACGGGCAAGACCGTAGACGAGGCCTTGGCGGTCCGCCCGGAGGAGCTCATAAAGTCGCTGGGCGGGCTGCCGGAGAACCATATCCACTGCGCGTCCCTGTCCGTGATAGCGTTCAGGAACGCCGTCAGGGACGCCAGGGCTAGGCTCGGGCAGGGGACGAGGGGAGGACCTTGAAGCTGCTGAGGTTCAAGTGCGAGGACTGCGGGCTGGAGATGGCCCTTCCAGAGAAACCAGACAAGTGTTTCTGCTGCGGCTCCACCAAGATAGTCAGAGAGGGTTGGAGACTGCGGTGCAGGGACAAGGAATAGGGACGATCAGGAATCGACAAACGAAGGAGTGAGGACAAGATGAAGATCTGTGTGCCAACGATGGACAAAGGAGGGTATGACGACCTCGTGTGCGAGCATTTCGGCCGGGCGCCGACATACACGGTGGTCGACCTGGACAGCAACGAGGTCCAGGTCGTCAAGAACAGGAGCGAACACATGGGAGGCCTGGGCCTGCCGCCGGAGCACATCGCGAAGACCGGGGCGGGGATCCTGGTATGTTCCGCCCTGGGCCCGAAGGCGATCGACATGCTCGCGTCATTGGGAGTCCAGGTGTTCGTGGGAGCCGCGGGGACGGCCAGGGATGCCGTGCAGATGTGGCGCGACGGGAAGCTGCGGGCGGCCTCTCCAGACTTGGCCTGCAAGGGGCACAGCCACTGAATATACGGTAACGGGGCGATCGTACGAGAATAGCGATAGCAAGCGGCAAGGGTGGCACTGGGAAGACCCTTGTCGCGACGAACCTGGCAGCGGTCACGAGCGGGGCGACCCTCGTCGACCTGGATGTCGAAGAGCCTAACTGCTACATATTCGCGAAGGCGAAGTCCGAGCGCTCGGAGGACGTGTTCAGGCTTGTGCCGGAGGTAGATGCCTCCAAGTGCACGTTGTGCGGGAACTGCAGGAAGGTCTGCGAGTTCAGCGCGATAGCCGTGCTGCCGAAGGAGGTCATGGTCTTCAAGGAGCTGTGCCACGGCTGCGGCGCGTGCGCCCTTCTCTGCCCTGAAGGGGCCATAACGGAGGTGGACCACCTCATGGGCGAAGTGATAACGACGGAGGGCGGCCAGCTCCCCCTGACATATGGTAGGCTGAAGGTGGGCGAGGCCGCGGCGACACCGCTCATAAGGCGCGTCAAGAACGCGGCCCCTAACGCGGAAATCGTCATCATGGACTGCCCGCCAGGGACTTCGTGCACCGCGGTCGAGAGCATCAAGGACGCGGACGCGTGCGTCCTCGTCACTGAGCCCACCCCGTTCGGGATGCACGACCTCAAGCTGGCCCTGGAGGTCACGAGGAAGCTCAAAGTCCCCTCCGCGGTGTTCGTGAACAAGTACGGACTCCCCGGACCAGATATCGAGAAGTTCTGCGACGCGCACAAGATACCGGTCGTCGGGAAGCTGCCCATTGACAGATGGATAGCTGAGACTTACTCGAGGGGCGAGCTCATAGCGGACGACTCAAGATTCCACACGACTTTCACAAAACTGAGGGACTGGGCCCTGTCGGAGGGGAGACGATGAAGGAGATAGTCATAGTCAGCGGAAAGGGCGGCACCGGGAAGACGACTCTCCTGGCGTACCTCGCGTCCGTGACTGAGAAGGCCGTCACCGCGGACTGCGACGTCGACGCGCCCAACCTGCACCTTCTACTGAAACCCGAGATCCTCCACCGGAAGGGGTTCGTAGGCATGAAGGTCGCGACGATTACCAGCTCGAAGTGCACCAATTGCGGCAAGTGTGTGCCTCTCTGCAGGTTCGGGGCGATCAAGGCCGTCGGGAACAACGACCTGAAGAAGGTCGCGATTGACGAGGGGAGCTGCGAGGGTTGC